>JAZGCX010000171.1:0-11764 GCA_036477175.1 Phycisphaeraceae bacterium | reverse complement strand
GCCAGCTTGTCATGATCGGCGCTGCGGCGATACAGGGCGTCGATCCCCGGCGCACTTAGACTTGCCACGATCAGGTCGAACCCGGTGCCCGTGTCCAGCTCATCCGCCAGCTCCGACAGCGATGAGCCGCCAATAGTTTGATACCCCAAGTCCTTGAGGGCGGCCTGAAGGCGGTTGGTGGCTCCAGCGTCATCGGCGATAACCAGGGCGTGCCGGGTGGTGTGTTGGCGGACGGCCTCGGCGAGGATCGGCACCACCCGGTGAGAGGCGGTAAACGGCGCGTCCGGCCGGGCATTCGTCAACGCAAAGGCCGCCTCGTATCGCACCCGGCGGTCGGGATACGATAGCGCGTCGATCAGCGGCTGAGACGAGCCGGCCTGGGTGACCAGCCCTTCGGTGCCGACGGTGTCTTGCAGCGCCGCGATCGCATCGCGTGCCAGTTTGGCATCGTGGTCCGCCAGGGCGCGGGCCAGCACGTCGTGCAACCGCAGGTGCCCTGCGAGCTTGGCGTAAAACGCCGCCGGCAGCAGGTTCGTCGGGTAACTGGGGTCCGCTTCGCCGGCCGGCAGGCGGTTTTCCCGCCGCAGATTCGCCATCAGCCACAGGCTGAAGGCCTGGTCCATCGACGGCTCGAGCGCCAGGGCCTGTCGGGCAGAGCGCATCGCCTGTACGTCGCCGAAGATCGCACCCGGGACCGGCACGGGGATGAGACCGACTTTACGCTCGTACACCCACACCTGTCCTTTGTCTGACACTCGGTCGTACCCGGGCAGCTCGTCCCCCGCGGTTCCGGCCGCGTATTGGTTCTCACCCAGCAGCATGAACAGCCGGGCGGCCGAGATGGCCGGTGACACGTCCACCGACTGGATGACCTGGTCGAAGGCCGCCCGAACGATCACGCGGGCGCTGGGATCGGTTGAGCCGTCTTCAAGCACCTGCTTGAGGTAGGGCAGGGCCATCGGATAACCGATCTCGCCGAGCACCTGGGCGACCTGGCCCATCGGCGCCGGCTCCAGGTTGGGTAACGCCACCGACAGTGGATAGACCATCGGTCGACCCATGGCGACCATCGCCGCCAGGACATACGGGTGCAGTGACGCCTGGTCCTCGTCCAGGAGGGTGGCCAGCAGGTGCGGCGCCGCATACTGACCGGCGGCGCGTAATCGCTCGGTCGCATTGATGTTGGCGCGTCGGCCCGCGGCCAGCGTCTGAATGTCCGCCCGGATGCGTGCCGGCTCGCGGCTGCGCTCGATGCGGGCGGCTTGGATCCGCCGCGACAAGGAATTAGCCGTCTGGGCCAGTGACTCGATCCGCGCCGCACGCTGGAGCACCTGCTCGAAGTTGGTGTAGTCGCTGGCTTCGACGATGTCCAACATCGCGGCGTCATCAACCTGGGCCAGCAGTTGGGCGCCGGCGGCACCCGCCAGGTCCGGTCGCGCGATCAGCACGTAATGGTTGAAGTCGTCCCAGAGCGCAGCAGCTTCCGGGGGCTGGTCCTGTGCCGAGACGCTCACGACAGGTGCCAGCAACAACGACACACAGGCCAGGAGCTCCCAAACACGGCTTGTTGCGTTTGGGGTCCCCAGCCACATCAAACGTCGCGCAACGAGCATGCGTTTACTCCATGACTTGGGGGGTAACGGGCAGGCAAGGTCGAGCCGCAATCTATCGGGGGGTACTGACAGCGTCAAGGATGGCATCACGACACCAGGCGCCCTCAGCGGCGTGCTCTCCGGGGACAGCGTTGCTGGATAACCGGTTGCCTGCTGTATTTCCGCAGCACGCTCAGCACACCAGACAACCACGACTATCATGGCGACCATGGGGAATGCCCTTGGATCGGTTCTGGTGTACCTGGCGTGTGCCGGCCTGCTGGTGGTCAACGCGGCGGGCGTGGCGCTGGTCTTGCTGCAACTGCCCGGGACCTGGGTGATGCTCGTGGCCACCGCCTTGCTGGCGTGGTGGCAGTGGGACGGCCAGAACCCGATGATCGGCGTCTGGTCACTGCTGATCATGCTGGGGCTGGCGGTGCTGGGGGAGGTGATCGAGACGCTGGCGGCGGCACGATGGGCACGAAAGGCAGGGGGCACAAAGACGGGGGCGATCGCGGCGATCGTTGGCGGGATTGCCGGGGCGGTGCTGGGGACCATGCTGATCCCGATCCCGGTAATCGGCACGATCGTGGGCGCGTGCATCGGGGCCGGCATCGGCTCGATTGGCGGTGACCTGATCCGCGGCCGAACCTGGCCCGAGGCGCAGCTGGCCGGTCAAGGCGCGGCGGTTGGCAGGATGTGGGGCACGATGGGCAAGGTGGTGATCGCGGTGGCCATGTGGTTCGTGGCAGCGGTGGCGGTGTTTTGGCCCTGACGCGGCGGCCGAAACGATTGCAATTGCAAGGCTATTCGAGCATAATCAATCCCTGCGCGTGGGCCTTACCCGATCGAGCCTCGGGACCCACCCGGGCGTGGGCCGCCAGACGCCTTGCACCGCGTTTGGGGTCCCCAGCTTCTCAAGGCCGCCGGCCGCAGTTGGGTCGTCCGATCCGAACGCGATGGGGCCCGTGTGGCGGCCAGATCAACGCGGTTTTGTCCAGTTGGCGCGGTCCTGTCGGCACGTCAGAACGCCCGGGCCCCGGATCGTTCGCCTGTTCGCACATTGATCCAGGTGTCGCCGGGGCGGCACGAACTGCCATGCTCAAGTTCCTGGTATTTGACGACGGCCGGTCTCCCGACAGTTGGCCTCTGCGAAACCCGCATCTGCTGGGTTCGGACGGCAACGCGATGCGGGCGGACATCTTATTTGCCGACGGCGCGGTCGTCGTCGATAAGCGGGAATCGGGCGCGGCGGCGCTGGCGATCCAACAGCCCGTGGGCGACTGCGGGGAGTTGACGATCCAGACCTGTCTGCTGCCCGATCGAGACGAACCGTACCTGCTGAGCGTCGAGCAGGCCCGACACCGGCTGATGGTCCTGTACAACAAGCTCGAAGATTGGGGGATGTTCGACCTTGGGCCCGACCACGCGGTTGTCAAGCGGACCGAGTTAGCTCTGCGCCTGTTCATCGAATCGCTTTGCTGCCAATCGGAGGACCCCGCCAAGGCTGACCGACTGGCCAAGGATAGCCTGGTCGCTGCGATCGACGGCAGTGAGGAGTTGGCCCTGGCGCATGCTGAACTGCTCCTGAACCGGCGTCAATCCACCGGCTCGCTTCCAAAGCACCCGATCGGCTGCGGCGTGAGCCTGGATCAGACCCACGAGCGGATCCGCGCCGGCTTGCTGGCGAGTTTCGACTTCCTGTTTCTACCCACGTCCTGGCGGGGCCTGGCGCCGGAAGAGGGCGAGTACCAGTGGGCGAAGATGGATGATTGGGCCGACTGGGCCGGTCGAACGCGGATGAACATCATCGCCGGTCCGATTGTCAGCTTCGAGCCGCACATCCTGCCCGACTGGCTCTATATCTGGGAGCACGACTACGACACGGTGCGTGAGCTGATCTACGAGCATGTGGAGCGCGTCGTCAGCCGCTACCGTAGCAACGTCACCGCGTGGAACATCGTCTCGGGGCTGCACGTCAACAGCCATTTCAGCTTCAGCTTCGAGCAGTTGATGGACCTGACGCGGATGGCCACAATGCTCGTCAAGAAGATCCAGCCGGCCGCCAAAACGCTGATCGAAATCCAGCAGCCGTTCGGCGAGTACTACAGCACCAACCAGCGCTCGATCCCGCCGCTGATGTATGCGGACCTGGTGGTGCAGAGCGCGATGAATTTTGAGGGCTTCTCGCTCAAGCTGCTGATGGGCCAGGCCCTGCCCGGTCAGTACACGCGCGATCTGATGCAGATCAGCAGCATGCTTGACCAATTCTCCGTGTTTGGCAAGCCGGTGTACCTGACGATCGCGGCGCCCAGCGAGATGGTGACGCAGATGATGATCGCGGCACCGGACGCCGGCGTGCCCGTGGACCCCAACAGCGGGTACTGGCGAAAGCCGTGGTCGCCGCTCGTCCAGAGCCATTGGCTCGAAGCGCTGTTGCAGATCGCCATGAGCAAGCCCTACATCGAAGCGGTCGCGTGGCACGAGCTGATCGACCATCCCGAGATCGAAATGCCGCTGGCCGGTCTGATCGGCGAAGACCTTCAGCCCAAAGGCGCGTTTCGCCGCCTTCTGGCATTCCGCAACAACCTGCTGGGCAACGGTCAGCGTAAGACCAACGGCAATGCCACGATCCCGACCGAGTCCGCCCAACTCACCGAACCGCCTCACGCCGGCGCAGGGCTCTGAACCCCGCGTGCCGCCGACGTGCCTTACGTCTATCTCGCCCCATGGCCCAACCACACCACCCCACAACGTTGCTTCTCGTCGGCTTCGTCGCGGCGATGTGCGTGGTAGCCGCCGCGACCCGCCTGGCTCGGCCGCTGACCCCGGCCACCGTTGAACCCCGCGCCACCGGCTATCGGATCAACCTGAACACCGCCGACGCCGACACGCTCACGCTCCTGCCGCGGATCGGCCCGTCGCTGGCACACCGCATCGTCGAATACCGCCAACAGCACGGTCGCTTCAGGGCGGTGGACCAGTTGGACCTGGTGCGCGGGATCGGTCCGCGTACGGTTAACCGCCTGCGTGCGTGGGTCACCTGTGAGGCTGACGCTGCAAGCGATCGTAGCGACACACACCGTCCGCTTTTAATGCAGCGGCCGGACGGGTATCCTCGACGTGACGATGAACGAAAACCGGGCACAGCGAGTCCTGCGTCAGCACGTTCAGACTGATCGGCTGTTGGGGGCCGAAGCGGTTCCGATTGGCCAGCGGCCGCTGTTTCAGCAGACTTCACAGTTACCGAACCGCCATCCCACTCTCGACCGTCCCGCCAAGTCCCGGGTCCTCGAAACGATGGACACCGAGCAGGTGCGTGGTTGCACGAAATGCGGCCTGTGCCACAGCCGCACACAGACCGTCTTCGGTGAAGGCGATCCCGATGCCCAGCTGATGTTCATTGGTGAAGGGCCGGGTCAGAATGAAGACCAGCAGGGTCGGCCGTTCGTCGGCCGGGCGGGCGAATTACTCAACAAACAGATCAAGGCGATGGGTCTGGAGCGCCAGCAGGTGTACATCACCAACATTGTCAAATGCCGCCCGCCCAACAACCGCACGCCCGCGCCGGACGAGGTCGCCGCCTGCGCCGATTACCTGCGCCGCCAGATCGCCACGATTCAGCCGCGCGTCATCATCACCGTAGGCGCACCGGCGACCAAGGTGCTGCTGCAAACCCGCGAGGGCATCACCCGCCTGCGCGGCATCTGGCACAGCTACAGCGGCCTGGAGCCCGACGGGCCGGCCATCGGGGTCATGCCCACCTTTCACCCCGCCTTCCTGCTGCGAGCCTACACCCCCGACAACCGCCGCAAGGTCTGGTCCGACCTGCAACAGGTCATGGCCAAACTAGCCCAGTCGGCCACCTGACGCCAACGCCGCGATCGAGTGCGGCGAAATGGCGGTCGCCCCCTCAACAGCCAGCCACAACAGCCTGTGTCGGCAGGTGTTCCGGACCGCTGTCGGGCCGGTTCCACCGGGCACGACGGTTCAAGTACGACCAATAACTGCGTCGATAGTGAACCAGAGGCCCCGGCGTGGGTTGACCCCGCCGTTGGAAAGGGCTTGGGCGAATCGAGGAGTTCTTGCAGATGCCCGCCATCGCCGACGCCCGCGATCAGACGGCCAACGACTACCCCCGGCGGTTCTACCTGCGAATGATGGCAACCTGGGCCTCGGTCCTGATCAGCACCCGCCGCGGCCTGGCCTGGCCCGAAAAGGACCCGTTGGCGGACTTCCGCGATCGAAACTGGCGACGACTTTACGCCGGCAGCATCCTCGACGACTGAACTGAACCTGGACTCCCTTGCACATTCAGCCTCTGACTTGCGCCGATCAGGCACGCGCCAGGAAAGGTAAGGCGGGCACGTGATATGACAATCACAAGCGGTGTGGGCCTGATCAGCGGCATCCCTATTGCCGACCTCATTGACCAGTTGATGGCACTCGAGGCCCGGCCGAAAACGATTGTCGAGAATCGTAACGCTGTCCTCCAGGCACAACAGATCGCCTTCCAGGACATTAACGCCAAGCTGTTGTCTCTCAAGTTCTCCGCCGCCGGCCTCACCAGCAGCAGCTCGTTCAACGCCACCACCGCCGCCACGTCCGACGAGAGCGCGATCACCGTCAGTAGCGGCAACGGGGCCACCCCCGGCACGTATCAGTTCACCGTCAACCGACTGGTCGGCTCACAGCAGACGATCACTCGCGGCTTTATCGACACCAACGCCACGCCCATCACCACCCAGGCCGCTACGCTCACCTTTGAGAACGCCCGGGCCCGACTCGACGCCGAGACCCTGCTGAGCCAACTCAACGGCGGCGACGGGATCAGCCGTGGCTTCATCCGGATCACCGACCGCTCCGGCGCCTCGGCCCTGATCGACCTGACCAGCGTCGTCTCCGCCGACGAGGTCGTCCAGAAGATCAACACCGCCCTCGACATCAACGTCATCGCGTCCGTCAACGGCGACGCGTTCCAAATCACCGACAACACCGGCTCAACACTGAGCAACCTCATCGTGCAGGACGTCGGGCTCAACGGCACCGCCACCAGCCTCGGCATCGCCGCCAACGTCGCCGCCGATACCATCACCGGCACCGCCGTCAACACCATCGGCGACAACACGCTGCTGGCCAGCCTCAACGACGGCAACGGCGTGGGCAACCGCAGCGGACTCGACGACTTGCGACTCAGCCTCCAGGACGCCAGCACCGTGGACATCGACCTCGACGGCCTGTCGCGGCTCGAACAGGTCATCGACGCGATCAACACCGCCTCGGCCGGCACCGTCACCGCGTCGGTCGACGCCTCCGGCACCGCACTGCAATTGACCGACAACACCAGCGGCGTCGCCACCTTCGTCGTCTCCGCACTGAACAGCTCCACCGCCGCCGCCGACCTGGGCATCCTCGGCACCGACGACGATGCCGACGGCGTCATCACCGGTCAGCGTCTTGTCGCCGCCATCAACTCCAAGCTGCTGCGCAACCTCAACGGCGGCACCGGTGTCGGCTTCGCCGCCAACAACGTCGTCATCCTCCAGGGCAGCACCTTGCTGGCCGATCTGTTCGACGGCGCGGGTCTCAATACCACTGGAACCGTTGCAACCGATATACTGATCCGCAGCCGCCAAACCGCTGCCGAAAACTTTCAGATCGATGTTGATGCGCTAACCACCGTGCAGGACCTGATTGACGCGTTCGACTCGGCGACGGCTGGTAAAGTCACGCTGAGCATCGAAGACAACGCCCTGCGCGCCACCGACAACACCGGTGGCACCAGCGACCTGACCATCGCCGACATCAACGCCAGCTTCGCCATCGCTGATCTGGGTCTTACCGTCATCAATGCCCCCGTCGATACCGTCCTGGGCGTCGATACCTCACCGCTGCCCACCAACCTCACCGGCTCGGGCCCCGGTCCGATCGACATCACCAACCGGGCCGGTGTCACCACCCAGGTTGACCTGTCCACCGCCGCCAGCGTCAGCGATATGCTCGACCTGATCAACGCCGCCGCAGCAGGCGTTACCGCCACGCTCAATGACGCCGGCTACGGCATCCTGCTGACCGACACCACCGGCGGCAGCGGCAACCTGACCATTGCAGATGTCGGCGGCGGTATCACCGCCCTGAGCCTCGGCATCGCCGGCTCCGTCGCCAGCGACACCGTGGACTCCGGCAGCCTTCAGTTCCAATACATCACCGAGTCCTCCCGACTGACTGACCTGGGCGTCGCCAGCGGCAAGTTCATCATCACCGACTCGTCCGGCGTCTCGGCCACCGTCGACCTGACCCAGGGCAACGAAGTCACCATCGCCGACGTCCTGGCCGAGATCAACAGCCGCGGCCTGAGCATCAACGCACGCATCAACGACAACGGCGACGGCATCCTCATCGAGGACACCGGTCCCGGCACCCTCGCCATCACCGTCGAGGAAAGCGGGTCAACCACCGCACGTGACCTGGGCATCCTCGGCCAGGCCACCGCACCCGGCAACGATCTCGACGGCAGCTTCGAGAAAACCATCAGCATCGCCGGCGAAACACTGTTAACCACCACCACGCTCAGCGCACTCAATGGCGGCGACGGCGTCAATATCGAGTCCGCCAGCGACGACTTCAGCATCACCACACGCGACGGCACGACCTACAACCTCAATCTCGACGGCGCCACCACCATCCAGGACGTGATCGACGCCATCAGCACCGCCACGGCCGGCAACGTCACCGCAACGATCAACTCACTGAACACCGGCCTGAGACTCTCCGACAGCACCAGCGGCTCGTCCACCTTCGAGGTCAAAGACCTGAACGACTCCACCGCCGCCACCGACCTGGGCATCCTCAAAGCCGACGGTAACGATGACGGCATCATCGACGGCGGCACCGTCGTCGAGGTCACCACGCTCCAGGACCTGGTTAACCAGATCAACGACGCGAACGTTGGCGTGGCGGCTACGATCATCAACGACGGATCGACCGGCGCGCCGTTCCGACTCAGCCTCACCGCCGAGACCGCGGGCAAGGCCGGCGGTTTCATCTTCGACGACGGCACCCTGGACCTGGCGCCCGCCACCCTCGCCGAGGCCCGCGACGCGGTCGTATTCTTCGGGTCACCCGATACCGCCAACGCCATCATCATCACCTCCAGCAGCAACACGCTCAATGACGTGATCCCCGGCGCTACGCTCAACCTCCACATGACCAGCGACTCGCCTGTCGAAATCGCCATCAGCCGTGATGACAACGCGATTGTCGACGCGGTCAGCAAGCTCGTGACTAACTTTAACTCTGTTATCCAGACGATCGACAATTTTGACAGCTTCAACAGCGAAACCGAAGAGCGCGGGCTGCTGCTGGGCGACCCGACCGCCAACAGCGTCCGTGCGGCGCTGTTCCGTATGTTCATCAACCGCAACACCGACCTGACCAGCCAGTTCAGCTCGCTGTCACAGATCGGGATCACCGTCAGCTCCGGCGGGGCGGGGCTGGACTTTGACGAATCGAAGTTCCGCAACGCGCTCGACGCCAACCGCGATGCCATCGAACAACTGTTTACCTTCAAACAGACCGACGATGATAACGAGGTGACTGCCGCCGGCATCGGCGTGCGGATCGATCAGTTGCTCGAACGCCTCACCGACGCGAACACCGGCCTGGTGCAGAACCGGGTCGATGCCCTCGACGCCCAGGTCCGGCTCAACAACGATCGCATCGAGCAGCTTGACGTGTTGCTGGCCGCCAAGCGGGCTCGGCTCGAGTTCGAGTTCGTCGCAATGGAGCGCGCCTTGGCCACGCTGCAGACCCAGAGCTTGGCCCTGGCCAGCTTCAGACCCCTCACCTTTAACACCTCAAACAGCAACAGCCTGTTCTGAGCGGGCACGGCGCGGGGCGCGCTTGGTCGTGTTCACCGCGATTACTGGACGTTCGCGGCCATGCTAAGGACCACCGTTGCCGATGACCGATATTCCGTGTGCACAGACCAAGTCGTGGATCGGTGTCCCCGTCTGTGACCAACGCAAGCGATGAACGGCCAAGCACCCAACCCGTACCTGAAGACCAAGATCTTGACCGCCAGCCCCCAGGAGCTGCGGTTGATGCTCTACGACGGGGCGATCAAGTTCTGTCACCAGGCCAAGGCATCGCTGGCGAAACAGGATTTCGAGGCCGCCTACAACAACCTGATGCGCGCCCAGAAAATCGTGCTCGAACTATCGACCAGTCTCAACCCCGAGATCGAGCCGGACCTTTGCCAGAAGCTCAGCGCCCTGTACACCTACATCTACCGCCTGCTCGTTGACGCCAACATGAACCGCAAAGAGGCCCCGATCGACGAGGCCATCAAGCTGCTGGACTACGAGCGACAGACCTGGAAGATGCTCATCCAGCGCCTGGCCGAGCAGGGCGGTCGCAAGGCATCCGATCCGAACGACGTGGTCGGCGCCCAGCAGACCGCCATCAGCAGCCTCTCCAACCCCAAGTAAGAAAATGACGAATCCCGAATGACGAACTGAAGTCCTCACTCGCTCGCCAGGGATCTTTCGTCATTCACCATTCGGATTTGCCTATTTGCCCCATCATTTGGCAATCGCCACGACGCCCACTACAACATGGGCATGGCTGGCACCAAAAAACCCCGCCTGCTCACCGGTGATCAACCGACCGGTCGCCTGCATCTAGGTCACCTGGTCGGTTCGCTTGAGAACCGCGTGGCGATGCAGGCAACCCATGAGTGCTTCTTCATCATCGCCAACGTTCACGCGCTCAATTCTCGCACCCAGGAACCCGACGCGCTACGAGACGATGTGCTGCAAATGGTCATTGACTACCTGGCTGCCGGCATCGACCCCGAAAAATCGACCATCTTCCTACAGAGTGAGGTCCCGGCGATCGCCGAGATGACCTGGTATTTCGCCAGCCTGCTCGGTTACGGCCGACTGATGCGCAACCCCACGATCAAGGACGAGATCCGCGTCAAGGACCTCGGCGACAATTACCCGTTCGCGTTTCTGATGTACCCGGTCGGGCAGATCGCCGATATCCTCGCGTTTCGCCCCGACAGCGTGCCGGTCGGCGAGGACCAGGTGCCGCACATCGAGATGACCCGCGAGACGGCACGCCGGTTTAACATCACGTTCTGCGGCGTCGATCCCCCGGCCGGCGACGACGAGCACGCCCGCAAAGGGGTCTTCCCCATCCCCGACGCCCCGGTTGGGCGAGTCGCCCGCCTGCCCGGGATTGACGGCAAGACCAAGATGAGCAAGTCGCTGGGCAACGCCATCTTCTTGAGTGACAGCCCCAAACAGGTGCAGACCAGGTGCAGCCGCATCTTCACCGGGCGGATGAGCGCCACCGATCCGGGCGTCATCGAGGGCAACCCGCTGTGGGTCTTTCACGACACGTTCAACGCCGACAAAGCCGAAGTGGCCAAGATGAAACAGCGCTACCGGGAAGGCAAGATCGGCGACGGCGAATGCAAGACGAGACTGGCCGAGGTGCTCAACGAACTGCTCGAACCGATGCGCCGGAAGCGCGCCCAGCTCGAAGCCGACCGTGATTACGTGACACAAGTCCTGCGTGAAGGCACCGCCCGCGCCAACGCCGTCGCCGAAGACACGCTCTGGCGCGCCAAGCAGGCCATGAAGTTCGACTTCTTCCCACGCAAACTGGAACTGATCTGACGCGCATTCCATCGACACCACGCCGGTTCTGAGCAGCGAAGCGGCGAAGGGCCGGGTCATGTCTCAATTGTGTATGCGTTGGGCGCAAACCCCATCGGCCTCGCGGACAGCCCGGCAGAATGCCGTGATCCGCGCCGCATCCTTGACGCCGCGACTCGATTCGACACCACTTGAGATGTCCACGGCGTCAGGTTGGAGCAGTTCGATCGCTCGCCCGACGTTGGCCGCGTTCAAGCCGCCGGCGAGCACCATCGGCGGCAGCCCGGCCAGCACCCCGCCGTGCTCCAGCTTGGCCAGATCCTCCCAATCCAGCGTGCGTCCGGTCCCGCCGGGGAGCGTCGGGCCATCGTCGGCCGCCGGTGGCGGGGCGTCGTAGAGGATGCCGATGAGGTTGGCACACGTCCCGCGCCACGGCGACAGCTTCGCCGTCACTTGCCTCGACGTGAACGCGATCGCTTTGATCACCCGAAGCGGTGCCAGTGCCGC
>JAZGCX010000170.1:0-2289 GCA_036477175.1 Phycisphaeraceae bacterium | reverse complement strand
GCATCGCCGTAGACAGTGTTGAGGATGACGTTGACCATGTAGGCGACGTCGTCCTCGTCGGCGTCGAGGTCGGCGTCGAGGTCGAACGCCGGGTCGCCGAAGTTCTGCCGCAGCAGTTCCAGGTCGGTGGCATCCATATCGCCGTCGCCGTCGAAGTCGGCCGGGCCCCCCAGCGTGATCAGGATGCGGGTGGCGTTGTTGGTCTCATCCGACTCGATCAGGTTATTGTCGGGGTCGGCGACGACTTCCAGCCAGAAGTCGCCGTCCCTGGACACGTCGGTGATGTCGATCCATTGGTCCGGGAGGGTGTAGTTGTAAACATCCGCCCATCCGACGGAGATGCCCTGCACCGTGCTTTCACACACGTCGTAGGCTTCCACCGTTGGCGCGCCTGGCAGACCAAGGTCGTACTTGGTGAAGTCGATCAGGCAGAAGCTGGTCTTTGAGCCGTCGCTGAGGATCGGTCCGACGCCGTTGCCGGCGGTCACTTCACGCAGGTTGTATTGGGCAAAGCCGTCGAAATGGACGTGGCCGTGGGGCGCGTGAAAGTGAAAGGTGCCGGCCAGAACATCGCTAAAGCTGTTGTCGTCGTTGTAGATGCGTTGGAAGACTTCCTGTTTGTCGCCGGGTAATTCAACCCCGCCTCGGATTTCCATCGGCCCGGCACCGATGTTCGCGATCGTGCTGCTTAGCCGCAGCAGGATACGCCCGGGAATCTCATTCGTGTCAATCGACCAGCCGTGGATGAAGCCCCTTTCCTCGCTTTCCCACGCGATCAGGTCCGGCAGCAGTTGCTCCACCGCCTCGGCCGACCCCGTTGGCAGGATCAGCACGAACGCCCAAACCACGCCCATCCATACCCGGTTCATCATGTTCGCATCACTCCGCCTCGTGAGGTGGCTGCCAACCCCATGGATAATATACTCGCCATACCCGAATCGACCACCGGATTGAACGCTTTTTTGCAGACATCTTTGTCCGCTGCCGCCGCCGGTGACGCGGGTTTTGAGCGTCCACGCTTCACACCCGCCGGTGGCAGACGACAAAATGACGCTGAATGCTTCCTCGTCAAAATGATCGCGCGCGATGATTATGGCCGATACGTGGCGGTGCATCCCGGCGCTTCGCCGACCTTGACGCCCGTCAGCCGCACCCGGGCCGGCAGACTCCTGGCAACCTCGGTGCCGAACCACCAGGCCACACGCTCGGCTGTGGGGTTGATCGTGTTCTCGCCGCAACCGTCGGCGAATGGCCCAACGTCGTTCAGGTTGCGGTTGTGGACCCTTGCGATCACCGCGTCGACGAGCTTTTCGAGCGGTTGAAAGTCCATCACCACGTCGATTGCGTCGAGTTGCTCGGCGGTGACGGTGACGTGCACCGTCCAGTTGTGCTCGTGCAGCGGTTCGAGCGTTCCGTCATGCAGCCGGATCGCGTGTGCGGCGGCGAATTGTCGTGACACGGTGATCTCGTACATGAATCGCCTCCATTGGATCGCTACACTTTCACCGGATTGTGCCAGTGAATCAAACCGGGCCCGCGGCGAGCGGTCTTGGCTTGGCATAGGACCGGGCCGATGCTGGAACGTGTGGAACATCCCAACGGTGTGGTGACGTATCAATCGCCGTTGCTGAGCGGCGTGGGCGTGCCGCACGCGTTTTCGACGCGGATCGGCGGGGTCAGCACCGGCCCGTATGCCACGCTGAACCTGGCGGACCTGGCCAAGGACATAAGGACCGATCCGAACACCAACGTGGCGGAGAACTTCCGCCGGCTGCGGCAGGCGATCGGCTGCCGCAGGCACGTGCGGGTCGAGTCGAAGCAGGTGCATGGGGCCGGGGTGTGGGTGCCGCCGGCCGAACCGGTCAAGCCGAAGGACGCGCCATGTGCCGACGCGATGGTGACCGACGACCCGGGCCTGATGCTGACCGTTCGGGTAGCCGACTGCGTGCCGATTCTGTTATCCTCGGCAGATGGCAAAGTTGTTGCCGCGGTCCACGCGGGGTGGCGGGGTGTGATTGCGGGGGTGATCCCGGCGACGATCGCGTGCATGCGCGACCGCTTGGGCGTCAACCCTGCGGGCATTCGCGTTGCGATCGGCCCGTGTATCTCAACGGATCATTTCGAGGTTGGACAGGAAGTCATCAAGGCGTTCGAGGCCGTAGGACTTGGCCATCGTGTGCACCGCGATGACTGGCCCAAGCCACACATCGACCTGCGCTCGGCCACGGAAAATCAGCTTTACAGCATTGCCCTTTGCAATGTGGACACGACGGACCGCTGCACGTATCG
>JAZGCX010000017.1:0-5282 GCA_036477175.1 Phycisphaeraceae bacterium | reverse complement strand
GGCCCGACGCCGCCGATGAACATCGCCGGTCGCTTCCGCACCGGCTCGAGCCCTTCCAGCACCGTGATGTCTTTCGCCGTGTACGTCGCGGTCATGTCAGCCCGATTGGTCTTGCCGCCGATGCACGCGAATTCCAACAGCAGTCATATCGGCCATCCGCGTTCACTGGCGTTCATTTGCGACTCGTCGTCCCTGAATCAACTATTCCCTGCCGCCGTGCAGCAACAGCAGGTCGTACACGTCCAGGTGCCGGTTGGCCGCCGCGGCGTGGGCGGGCGTGCCGAACTTGCTGTCGGCGTTCACCTCGGCGCCGTGCTCGAGCAGCAGCTTCGCCGCCTCCGGCTGGCCGCACTCCGCCGCCCAGTGCAACGGGGTTTTGTCGTATCCGTCGCGAGCGTCAACCCGGGCGCCTCTCGAGATCAACAGTTCCATCACGTCGGTGTGCCCCTTGCAGGCGGCGTAGTGCAGCGGTTGAGAAACCCTTCTGGACGTTTTGTCCAGTGGGATGCCGCGATCAATCATCAACTCGACCAGTTCAAGGTTGCCCCTCGATGCCGCCAGTTGCAGCGCCCGCCAGCCGTCGCCGCCGCGGTCCTGCGGCTCCATCCACTTCAGGTGCAGCCGGACCTGCTCGACATCGCCGGCCTTGACCGCGTCCTGGATCGTGCCCGTCGGCCGCGGCGGGCCGGCACACGAAAGCATGAGAACCGCAAAGCAAACCAGCAGCAGATGAATGATCGAACAGACCCATCCAGCCGGTCTCATGGAAATGATCACCTGCGTAGCTCGTGTTCTCATGCTCTGGTGCTCTCCTGCTTTCCTGCTCTATTCCTCTTCAACCAAAGCCGCTGACATCGGCTCCTCGGGCACAATCCGCACCAGATGGCCGCGCTTGAGCAATTGCCTTCCCTTGCCGCCGCGACTGGTCAGTTCGTACTTCGCCGTGCTGACATTTTGCGTCCCGCCGCGGCTGGTTTCGACGGTCAACAGATCACGGTCGCCGCCGGAGGCGACAAAGCCGAGCAGCCGGTCGTCCTTGGCCAGTTTCATCAGGATGACGCCCTTACCGGGCCCGGCCAGGTAGTTGACTTCCTCCGCACGGCAAAGGATCGCCCGGGCGTTGCGGCTGACGGCGATGATCGTTTCGCTGCCATGAATCTTCTGCACGCCGACGACCTCGGCGCCCCGGGCCGGGCTGGCGAACCGCCGCCCGCTGCGCGTGCTGGGTTCAACAAAGGGCTCGAAGCCCAACCGCAACGCGTACCCGTCACTGGTCGCCACAACCGCGTGCGCCAGCGGCGCCAGGTCAGGTTTTTTCGGGTTGGTTTCGATGTCGCCGGTGGCGCGCGGGTCAAGGCTGAACGCCGCGACCACCTTTTCATCGTCCTTGAGCTTGAATAGTTTTTGGATCGGCTCGCCGTAACCCGTGGTCGCGGGGATGTCGATGATGCGACAGGTGTAGGCGGACCCGAAGCTGGTGAAAAAAACGATCGTGGCGCGAGTGGAGCCGGCTTCACACGTCAGCACGCTGTCGCCTTCGCGCAGCCGGGTGGCAGCCGGATCGCGGATTTCCTTCTGACGCTTCACCCAGCCGTCGCGCGTCACCAGCACGTGGTTGTCCTCGGCAATAATAAAATCATCGGCGGTGAACTCCGGCTCGTCGGTCGCCGTTTCGATGATCGTGCGGCGTTTGTCCTTCTTGCCATACTTCTCCTGAATTTCTTTGATTTCGTCACGGACGATGCCCCATCGGCCGGCCGCGTCTTGCTCCCAAAGCAGCTTCCGGATCTGTTTCGCCCGCTTGCGCTTGTCCTTCAATTCGTCGCGGATGACCAGGATTTCAAGCTTGGCAAGTCGATACAGCTTCAGTTCGAGGATCGCGTCGGTCTGTTCAGCGTCGAGCTTGAACCGCTTGATGACCTTCGCCGCGGCATCCCGTTTGCCCTCCGAACCGCGGATGATCTTGATGATCTGATCGAGCGCATCGAAGACCGCGACAAAGCCTTCGAGAATATGGATGCGTTTGGCAAGTTGATCCAACTCGTGTTCGAGCCGCCTCGTGACGACTTCGAGACGGAAGTTGAGGAAGTGCTGCAACACTTCGCGCAGGTCGCACCGCTGCGGCCGGCCGACCTCGGGGTTCAGGGTCGGGATCAGGCAGGTCAGGTTGACGTTGTAGCTGATCTGCAGCGGCGTGTGTTTGAACAGGTACGCCAGCACCTTCTGCTCGTCGCCGCCCGCCTTTAATTCCAGTGCAATCCGCACGTCGTCGGTGGACAGGTCTTTCACGTCGAGCAGCAGCGGCATCTTCCGCGACAACACCACCTCGGCGATCCGCTCGACGAGCTGGGCCTTGTTCACCGTGTACGGCACGGACGTGATGTAGATCGTTTTGACCGACCGCTTGGCGGGGCCGATTGCGTAGGTCGCGCGGAGTTTGATCGCCCCGGCGCCCGTCGTGTAGATCCGCCGAAGCTCCTGGTCCGTGCACAGCACCCGCCCGCCCGTGGGAAAGTCCGGCCCCTTGATCGTCGCGCACAGGTGATGCGTCTTGAGTTCGGGGTTGGCCAGCAGCTTGAGCAGCGCCGCGCACACCTCGCCCAGGTTATGCGGGGGGATATTGGTGGCCATCCCCACCGCGATCCCCATCGCCCCGTTGACCAGCAGGTTCGGCAGCCGCGCAGGCAGCACGACCGGTTCAGACTTGGTCCCGTCATAGTTGGGTCGCTGGTGAACCGTTTGCCGGCCGATCTCACTGAGCATCTCGCCGGCGACCGGGGCGAGTCTACACTCGGTGTAACGCATGGCGGCGGCGTTGTCGCCGTCGAGCGAGCCGAAGTTGCCGCTGCCGTCGACCAACGGCACCCGCAGCGAAAACGGCTGTGCCATCCGGACCAGGGCGTCGTAGATGGCGGTGTCGCCGTGCGGGTGGTAGCTGCCCATCACGTCGCCGACGACCTTGGCGCATTTGCGGTGTTTGGCGTCGGCGGTGATCCCCTGCTGCCACATCGTGTAGAGGATGCGGCGTTGGACCGGTTTGAGCCCGTCACGCACGTCCGGCAGCGCCCGGCTGGTGATCACGCTCAGCGCATAGTTGAGGTAGCGGGCCTGGGCGGTTTCGTGCAGGGCGACGGCGTCGCCGTTGCCGCCGACACCGCCGGTTGCACGATCGGTCGTGACGGTTGGCGCATCATCAAACAGTGACCGGTCAGTGCTGCGCTTGCGTGTGCTTCGTTTAGCCAACGGCAACGCCCTCCCTGGCGGCAACTGGTGGGCTTGTCACGATACGACACAATCCGATTCGCAACAAGCCTGCCGCTGATTGCATCGCCGGATTTAGGGCAATGGTCCTGATACGGTATCTTATTATGGATGCAACGCATCCTCGGCATCGACCCCGGCTTGCGCGTGACCGGCTACGGCCTGGTCGAAATCGCTGACCCCGCATCGGGGACGCTCGAACTGACACTCATCGAAGCCGGCCTCATCAAGCTCGACGCCAAACAACCCATCGAGGATCGCCTGACCCAACTGCACGACGACCTCGATGCGCTGATCAAGGAGTTGCGGCCGGATCGCCTGGCCGTCGAAAAACTCTTCGCCCACTACAAGCACCCACACACCGCCATCCTGATGGCACACGCCCGCGGCGTGATCCTGCTGGCCGCACGACAACACAACTTGCCCATTGAACACCTGCCCTCGACCGAAGTGAAGAAAGCCGTCACCGGCTACGGCCACGCGAGCAAGGAGCAAATCCAGCGCGCCGTGCAGGCCCAGTGCCGGCTCGAACAATTGCCCAGCCCCCCGGACGTCGCCGACGCCATCGCCATCGCACTGTGCCACGCTCGCCGGATCACCGTCGCACAATTGTGACACTAACGGCCTGCCGTCATTTCACGCCGTCGTATAATTCGGATAGCCCATGCGCCGTGCGAAACTGCCGAAACTCAACCCCACCCCCGAACTCGTCTACCTCAACCGCCGCCAGTTCATCCGCCAGATTGGCGCCGGCACCGCCACACTGGCTGCCGCCGCAAGCATCACCTGGCCTCTTGGCTGCACTCGTGCCGAAACCAACGACACCGGATTCAACGTGCTGACGCCCGGCCTCACCCGCCCCGACGTGCTCGCCCACTTCCCCGCACCACGGAATGAAAGGTTCAATTTCGACCGGCCCCTGACCGACCAAACCGTCGCCGCCACGCACAACAATTTTTACGAGTTCCGCCCCGGCCGGGCCGGCGACCTCTGGCGGCTGACCAACGAGTTCATCACCGATCCGTGGACCATTGAAGTGGTCGGCCAATGCCACAAGCCCCGCAAGTTCTCCGTTGATGACATTTTCAAGTTGCCGGCAGAAGAGCGCACCTACCGCTTCCGCTGCGTCGAGGCCTGGGCGATGGACGTGCCGTGGACCGGCTTCGAGTTGAACCGGCTGCTCAAGCAGGTGGAGCCGACCGCCGACGCCCGGTTCGTCCGCTTCACTTGTGTCAATCGCCCCGACCAGATGCCCGGCCTCAAACAAACGCCCCATTACCCCTGGCCCTACTTCGAAGCCCTCCGCATGGACGAGGCGATGCACGAATTGACACTGCTGGTCACCGGCGTCTACGGCCGACCACTGCCACGCCAGCACGGCGCACCGTTCCGCATCATCGTCCCGTGGAAGTACGGCTACAAATCTCCCAAAGCCATCGTCAAAATCGAACTGACGGAAAAGCAGCCGCCCACCTTCTGGAACACCCTGCAGCCGCACGAATACGACTTCCTGTCCAACGTGAACCCGCACGTGCCCCACCCCCGCTGGTCACAGGCCACCGAACGCCTCCTCGGCACCAACGACCGCCGCCCTACCCTCTTCCTCAACGGCTACGCCAACGACGTCGCCAAACTCTACACCTGACCCGTTGAACCACCGGCGTCACGAAGTGACCGCGGGTACCCCCCGCGGCTTTGCCTGACAAGGGACAAGAACAGGACGGGTCCAAATATTGAAGCGAGTTGAAGCGCGTGCGGATTGGTGTGCGATGAGGGATGCGGATTGTCGTCGGAACGCCCCCGGAAGATGTCGAAACCGGGTCGATGAAGGGTAAAAAGTGATAGGTGAAGAGTGGTGGGTGGGTGCAGATTTGTGCGCACGGGTGGTGCGCTTGGGGCTTTAATAAGAGACGTCGTACGGAACATGACGGTTTATTCGGTGCCGAGGGGTGGCAGGGGGATCATTCTCCGCTGGTTTCGCCAACCTGTTCGAGCACTTCGTCCACCAGGCCATACTCCTT
>JAZGCX010000169.1:0-4205 GCA_036477175.1 Phycisphaeraceae bacterium | reverse complement strand
TACGAGGCCGACGACGGCGAGGTCGCCGACCTTGTGGACACGATCGTAAAGACCAGGGCCAACGCCTACGTGCCCAATGCGAAACCCGACGCCGAACCACTGGCCACAATCACGCTCACCGCCATTGGCCGACCCGAACCGGAAACGCTGAAGGTATACGCAACGGCTGACGAGACGCGGTTGGTGCTGCGGAACACTGAAAGCACGGGCTACATGGTGGAGGCGGACTCGCTGGCGATCGTGTTCAAACCGGTGCTGTCACTGCGGAAGCGGCAGGTGCTGGACATCGGGGCCGACACACTGACCCGGCTGACGATCACACGACCCGACGGCTTGGTGCACACTTTTTCACGGGAGCAAACCGGGCCATGGCAGTTAGCCGGTCACGAAAAGTTTGAAGCCGACGCACTCGACGATCTGCTTGAGCGTCTGCCGGTTCTGCGAGCCGTGCGCTGGCTGGACCCGTCGACCGGTCCGACTGGCAATGTGACTGACGATTTTGGCGTGCTACTCAACACGGCGGATGGGACCTCGGTCAGCTTATCCGTCGATCCCGAAACCCGTGCGGCTACCGCCGGCGGTGTGGACATGCCGTTTGAGGTCAGCGAAACGCTGTTGGAGAAACTCGACGCCGAATTCCATCACCGCACCGTGTTACCGATCATGATCGACGACATCGCAAGCGTCACAATTACCAAAGACGACAAGTCGCTGGCGATCACCAAGACCGCTGACGTATACGTCAGTGAAGGCGGCGAGGAGGTAGATCAATCGGCGGCAGGCGCCTTGTTTGATACGCTGGCCGGGTTGCGTGTCCAGCGGTATGCGGCGCCGCTGCACCTGCGGCCGCAGGATATCGCTACCACCATTGTGATAAGAACAAATGCAGATGAAACACACACGCTGCGTTTGATCGGTCTTGAAGATTACACCACCACCGCCACGATCGACCCGCCACGCGGCAACGGCCTTGACTGGTTTACGTTGGAGCCGGCCACGGTTGAAAAGTTGACAGCCGGACTGATCGAGGCGGAATAGACCACTCGAGTGCGGCATGTCCCATCCGCGGGCAAGTCTGCCCGCGGCTATGGATGATGTCGTCATGTGAAATTTCTGGTTGATTTCGACCCGAAGATTTATTAAGCGGGGATTGGTCGTGGTGGGTGCGGTCCATCCCGGGCGGCGCGCGGCTACACGGAGGGACCGGCGTACGCCCGCAAGATCGCGGGCAACTGTGCGGTGAACTGGCTGCGTGGCATGACGGTGTCGGCGCCGCGGCCGCGGGCCGTCTCAAGAAGCGCTGTGGCGACGTGTGATCCGAACGCAATCACTGGCAGCGACGGATCAAACGCCTTGGCCTGCTCGATCAGCGCCAGGCCCGTCTCGCCCGTGTCCAGGTCGATCAACACGCCGCTGATCGGATCGCTGGTCTTGCCGTCGTCCACCTGGTCGAGCCGGTCGCGCAGCATCTGTGCGTCTCGGACAGGCCGGCTCGGCACGCCCAGGTGCTCGGCGGTTGAGCGGATCTTTGTCGAAAAGATCAGGTCAGAACAGCAGTAGACGATCATGGCGAGATTTCCCATATGACCTCGCTCAATTTAGTCGCCAGGTGCCCGGACGACCAATATAGCGGTGCCAAAGTACTGCTGCGTCGCGGCCGTGCGTCATACGGATTCCACTTGATTCTTGTGTACTGACCGGCAGCGAGCCGGGCGGTCCTCCGCCCCGGCGATGGTCGGGCCCGGGGACGGGCCGGCTCGCTGGAGTTGCCGTTTTACCCGGTGCTACGTAAACATCTTCACTTGCCGGCGTTCCAGGTCGAGCTTGCCGACCGGGCGGTCCACGTTCAGGCGGTACTTGCCGCTCCAGCAGGCGGTGCAGTAATGGTCTTTCGGCTGGCTGACACAACTGAGCATTCCCTCGAGCGACAGGTAGTGGAGGCTGTCGATCTCGAGGTAGTGGCGGGTCTGGTCCACGGTGCGGTTGGCGGCGATCAGTTGCGATGGATCGGGAAAGTCGATGCCGAAGTAGCACGGGTGGCGGATCGGCGGGCAACTGATGCGCAGGTGAATTTCCTTGGCGCCAGCGCGGCGGAGTTGTTTCATCTTGCCGCGGGTCGTCGTGCCGCGCACGATCGAGTCGTCCACCACGACCAATCGCTTGCCGCAGACGATCTCGCCGACCATGCTGAACTTGAGCTGCACGGCGTCGTCTCGCTGCTTCTGCGTCGGCTGGATGAACGAACGGCCGACGTAGCGGTTCAGGACGATGCCTTCGCGGTACGGGATGCCGCTGGCGCGGGCGTACCCCAGCGCGGCGGAGCGGCCCGAATCGGGCATCGGGATCACGCAGTCGGCGTCGACCGGCGCTTCGGCGGCCAGCTTCTCGCCAAGTTTTTCCCGGACAAGCTGGACGTTTTCGCCAAACAAGTTTGAGCTGGGGTTGGCAAAGTAAACGTGTTCGAAGATGCAGTGGGCCGGCGTGTGGCCGGAGGCGAATCGGCGGGAGCGGACCCCGTTATCGTCCAGGGTGACAATCTCGCCGGGCTCAACCTCGCGCGTGAAACGGGCGCCAATGGCGTCAAAGGCGACGGTTTCACTGGCCACGCAGGGATGGCCGTCTCGCGTCCGGCCCAGCACCAGTGGCCGCCAGCCCCACGGGTCGCGCACCGCCTCGATCCGATCGGCGAACAGACACACCAGCGAATACGCCCCCTGCAGGTGCTGCAACGCTTCGACGAGCGGATCGTCCTTGGTCAAATGGTGCGTCGCGAGCAGGTGGATGATCACTTCGGTGTCGGTCGAGGTGTGGAAGATGTGGCCACGGTGTTCGTAGTCGCGTCGCAGCAGATCGGCGTTGATCAGGTTGCCGTTGTGGGCGACGGCGACCTGGCCGCCGACATACTCTTCCAGCAGCGGCTGGGCGTTGCATGGTCGGCTCGACCCGGTGGTCGAGTAGCGGTTGTGGCCGATGGCGGCCTTGCCCCGAAGCCGGTCAAGCACCTCTTTGCAGAACACGTCCACCACCAGGCCCATGCCGACGTGTGCGCCGAGGCGTCGGCCGTCGCTGACGGCGATGCCGGCTGACTCCTGGCCCCGGTGCTGCTGGGCGCACAGAGCGGTGTAGGTCTGGCAGGCGCTGTCGGACGCACCCCAAACCCCGAAGACGCCGCACTTGTGTTTTGCGTCGTGATCCATGGATCAACCGGCCGCAGAAGCGGTTCGCCAACGGTAGCGGGCGCGTGGTCGGCGGTCAAGGAGTTGATTGGTCCGCACGCAGCGAGTCGATACACTCGCGGCGTGAGCGATATAGATGCGCCCTGTGATGTTACGGTGGTGACCGGCCTGCGTCGGTCGCTGGGGCGGTGGTACCGCGCGCACGGTCGTGAGCTGCCCTGGCGGAGCAAGGGCGCAAAGAGGCCGGACCCGTACCGCGTGCTGGTCAGCGAGGCCATGCTCCAGCAGACGCAGGTGGCAACGGTCATGGATTACTACAAGCGGTTCATCGCGACCTGGCCCACGGTGGGCAAGCTGGCGGCGGCGGGCGAGCAGCAGGTGTTGCGGCGGTGGCAGGGGCTGGGCTACTACCGACGGGCGCTGCACCTGCACGCGGCGGCGAAGAAGATCGCAACCGACTACGGCGGGCGGGTGCCCGATACGGTGGAGCAACTGCTGGCGCTGCCGGGCGTCGGGCGATATACGGCCGGGGCGATCGCCTCGATTGCGTTTGACCGGCCCGAACCGATCCTCGATGGAAACGTGGCCCGCGTGCTGGCGCGATGGTTTGCGATCACTGACCCGCTCGGTGCGCCGCCGACGCGTGCGCGGCTGTGGTCGCTTGCCGAGATGATGGTGCCGAGGCGCGGGGCCGGTGATTTCAACCAGGCGCTAATGGACCTTGGCGCGACGGTGTGCGTGCCGCGCAATCCGCAGTGTGATCGGTGCCCGGTAGCGCGGCATTGTGCGGCGCGGCGTAAGGGAATGGTGGATGAACTTCCAGTGGTGCGGGCGCGGCGGGCACCGCGACAGGTGACGCATCACGTGGTGGCGGTGCGCCGCGGCTCTCACCCCCGTTCCCGGAAGTGGCGATACCTGTTCGAGCAACGGCCAAGTGACGGGCTGTGGTCACGAATGTGGCAGATGCCGACGGCTGAGGGGCTTGCGGGGCGGGCCGACTCAAAGGTGATGCGGGCATGGGTGCGGCGG
>JAZGCX010000168.1:0-2989 GCA_036477175.1 Phycisphaeraceae bacterium | reverse complement strand
GGTGACGATCAGCACCTCGTCGATGCCGGCATTGAGCAGAGTCTGGATGGGGTAGTAGATCATCGGCCGATTGTAGATCGGCAGCAGGTGCTTATTGGTGACCAGCGTCAGCGGCCGCAAGCGACTGCCCAGTCCGCCGGCAAGGATGACGCCCTTCATCGTAACACCTTCCTGAAGCAGCGGATCAGCGCCACCCCATGAGCATGTTACTAGGCCGGGCCCCGGCCGGACAGCAGTTGGCCGGGTTCGGGTCCTCGCACCGGCACCCCGCGAATTGAGCCGGATCATCGTTACGAGCAGCTCCGGCAGTGACGACGCCACGTCGACCGGTGCGCTGTCGGAGGCGGAACCGACGAGGATAGCCACACAAGATGATGCCGCGGTGGCGGTGCATGGGTCGTTCGGGGCGGTGCCGAAAGCTCGCCTGCACCTGCAAATAGACCAAGATGTTGGGCACGGCGCGGGGCGATCCACTGCGGCGGCGAGCCCCGAACCGCCGCTTTGATCGCGGACTGCTGCGGCCATATGATTGAAGGCAATATCTGCGGCTGGCCGCATCACCACCGGACACCTGCCCCCGGCCACCGACCCGATCGAGCAGCCACGCGGGGCATTTTGACGCATCAGGTGACCGGGGCAATGGAATTGGGGGTGTGTCGTCGGTCTTGCCGCTATCCGCAAAGGGCCACCTATGAAGAAAACGCGTCGGAAGTGGGACTCGCTCCAGACGGTGGCCCTTTTGGGCGATTACCTGCCCAGGCGATGCGGCATCGCCACCTTCACCACCGACCTGGCCGAGGCCCTGGCCGCCGCCGACCCGTCCACCCAGGTCTGGGCCGTGGCGATGAACGATCGGCCGGAGGGCTATCGTTACCCGCCGCGCGTCTGGTTCGAGGTCAACCAGAAACGACTCGGCGAATACCGCTTGGCCGCCGACTTCCTGAACATGTCCAAGGCCGACGTCGTCTGCGTCCAGCACGAGTACGGGATCTTCGGCGGACCGGACGGCAAGCACGTGCTCGAGCTGCTGCGGCGGCTTCGAATGCCCGTCGTCACCACGCTGCACACCGTCCTGAACAAGCCCACCGACAGCCAGCGCGAGGTCCTGATGAAAATCGCCGAGTCCTCCGACCGCTTGGTCGTGCTCGCCGACCGCGCCGTTCAGTTCCTCCGCGACATCTACAAAGTGCCCGAAAACAAGATCGTGATGATCCCGCACGGCATCCCCGACGTGCCGTTCGTGGACCCCAACTTCTACAAGGACCACTTCGACGTCGAGGGTAAGAAGGTCATCCTCACCTTCGGCCTGCTCAGCCCCAGCAAAGGCATCGAGAACATGATCGACGCCATGCCGAAGATCGTCGCCAAACACCCGGACGTGGTGTACATCGTCCTGGGCGCGACGCACCCGGGTGTCCTGGCCGAGCAGGGTGAGGACTATCGCACCGGCCTGATCCGACGCGCCCAGGATCGCGGCGTGGCGGACCACCTGATCTTCCACAACAAGTTCGTCGAACTCGACGAGCTGTGCGAGTTCCTCGGCGCCGCCGACGTGTACGTCACGCCATACCACAACGAGACCCAGATTGTCTCCGGCACACTGGCCTACGCGCTGGGCAGCGGCAAAGCCACCGTCTCCACCCCCTACTGGTATGCCCAGGAGATGCTCGCCAAAGGTCGTGGCCGGATCGTGCCGTTCAAGGACCCCGACGCGCTCGCCGCGGCGATCATTGAACTGTTCGACAACGAAGTCGAGCGGCACGCCATGCGCAAGCGGGCCTACAACTTCACCCGTAAGATGCGCTGGCAAGAGGTGGCCTGCCGTTACCTCGACCTGTTCAGCCAGTCACGCGACCAGCGCCAACGCGTCCCCAAGCCGATCTTCGCTGAACGCAAACTCCGCGACAAGCAACCGGACCTGGCCGAGATCAAACTCGACCATCTCCGCAAGCTCACCGACGACGTGAGCATCTTCCAGCACGCCCGCTACACCGTGCCGTGGCGCCACCACGGCTACTGCACCGACGACAACGCCCGCGGCCTGATCGTGGCGGTTATGGCTCAGGACCACGTCCGAGTCGATGCCGGGCTTGACTCGCTCGCCAGCCGATACCTCAGCTTCCTCGATCACGCGCTCAACGAAGAAGCGGGCCGGTTCCGAAACTTCATGGGATACGATCGCCGCTGGCTGGAAGACGTCGGGTCTGAAGACAGTCACGGCCGGGCAATGTGGGCCCTGGGCGTGGCGGTCGCCCGCTGTCAGGCCCGCGGGCAGATGAGCCTGGCGATGAACTTGTTCCACCGTGCGCTACCCGCGGCGGAAAAGTTCCAGTGGCCGCACGCGTGGGCCTACGCACTGATCGGTATCCACGAATACCTCCGCCAGTTCGGCGGCGACAGCCAGGTCCGCCGCGTCCGCGAGCACCTGGCCCATCGGCTGTTCGAGCGGTTCCAACAGAACGCCCGCGATGACTGGCCCTGGCCCACTAACACCGTCACCTACGCCAACGCCCGCCTGCCGCACGCCCTGCTGTTGTCCGGCAGGTGGATGTTCAGAAACGAGATGATCGAAAAGGCGCTGTGGGTCCTCGAATGGCTCGTCCACATCCAGACCAGCCCCGAAGGACACTTCGCCCCCGTCGGTTGCAACGGCTGGTTCCCCAGAGGCGGCGCCATGGCCCGGTTCGATCAACAACCGATCGAAGCGACCAGCATGATCGAAGCCTGCCTCGAAGCCCATCATGTCACCAACGACCGCAAGTGGCTCGACCACGCTTACCGATGCCTTAACTGGTTCCTCGGCGACAACGACCTGCGCACACCGTTGTACGACCACACCACCGGCGGCTGCCACGATGGCCTGCACCCCCAGGGCGTCAATGAAAACCAGGGCGCTGAATCCACACTCTGCTGGCTGTTGGCGCTGTTGGCCCTGTACGATCACAACCTCGAAACCCGACCCGCCGCCGGCCCCCAACCCGAACAAGCC
>JAZGCX010000167.1:0-4163 GCA_036477175.1 Phycisphaeraceae bacterium | reverse complement strand
AGTTCGTGCAATCGACGATCGATGCGATTGTTGCGTCTGCCCGCAGCGGCACCATCGGCGACGGCAAGATCTTTGTGATGAACCTCGAGCAGTGCGTCCGTATCCGCACCGGCGAAACCGGCGGGGTCGCGATCGGGTGAGCCGCCGCGGCGGTTGAGGCCGCGGAGCGGGCGTCATTGGCCGAAGAAATAGAGCAGCACCTTATCGAAGCGTTCGGCCCAGGCGGCTTGGTTGTGGCGGACGCCGGCAACTTCGTGGTAGTCGTAGTCGCGGCCGGGGTCCAGGCCGGCTGCGTTGAACAGGTCAACCCGTGCACGGATGTTTTGGATCGGGCGGGAGGGCTTGGACCTGATCGCTCCAGCTTTCGACCGTCAGCTTAACGCGCTGGTTCGCGTCTGCATTGAGGGTGCGGTTGTCGATCTCCTGGCCTGGTTGATCTTTTTCGACGGTTTGCCACGACCCGCGGGTGACCTTGAATTCGATCGCCGTGCCGGACCGGTCCGCCGCGACGGATTGCCTGGCGGTGATGTGGGCTGCACAATGGTGGCCGATGCTTACGGCGGTGTTGATCAAGGCGGTGGTGGCGGGGCTGCTGGCCAGTGTGGCGTGCGGACTGGGGGCGTTGCCGCTGTTGCTGCGGCGGTTTGACCCGGCCAAGCACACGGCCATCGGGTATGGGCTGGCCGGCGGACTGATGTTTGCCGCGTCGGTGTACAACCTGCTGCTGCCGAGCCTGCGCTCGATGACTCAGTTGACGCTGACGCTCGGTGAGGTTGTTCCGGTGTTGGTCGGTCTGCTGTTGGGCTCGGCGTTCCTGGCGACGGCGGATCGTTATTTGCCGCACGATGCGGGTGACGACGGGCGGTGGAAGTCGTGGGGCGGGCGCACCGGCGTGCTGATCTTCCTGACCATGAGCGTGCACAGCATCCCTGAGGGCGTGGCCGTCGGCACCGGGTACGCCACCGGCGCGCTGGAGCAATACAACCCGCAGCTCGGCTCATACATTGCGCTGGCGATTGCGATCCACAACATCCCCGAAGGCCTGGCGGTGGCGATCCCGCTGCGGACGGCCGGCGCGGGCATCGGTAAATGTTTCTTCGCCGCGTTTTTGACCAGCCTGCCCCAGCCGATCGCCGCGGTCCCCGCCGTGTTGGCCGCGTGGTTCTTTGAGCCGTTGATGCCCGTGCTGATGGGCTTTGCCGCCGGGGCGATGATCTTCCTGGTCGTTCTCGAGCTGATCCCCGAAGCGCTTGAAACGGGCAAGCCCGTCAAGATCGCCTGGTCGTTCATGGCCGGGTTCTGTCTGATGTTGTTGATTCAGGTCGCGCTGTGACGTGCATTTTGATCCTTGCTTGGACGGCAAGCGACACCGCCACAGCGGCGGTAGCGGACCCGGGGCCTCACGATAGACTGTGGCTCGCTTGACGCAGGTGTTTCATTGATGGGTCAAGAATCAATAAGCGGGAAAGGAAAGACGGCATGGAGTACGTCCACCTTGGACGCAGCGGCCTGAGAGTCAGTCGGTACTGTCTGGGCACGATGAACTTTGGCTGGGGAGCCGGCGAGGCCGACAGCCACGCCATCATGGACAAGGCGCTGGAGCTGGGGATTAATTTCTTTGATACGGCCGACGTGTATGGTTGGTCGGTTGCCAAGGGCTCGACGGAGCAGATCATCGGGCGGTGGCTGGCCCAGGGCGGCGGCCGGCGCGATAAGATCGTGTTGGCCACGAAGTTGTACGGCGAGATGGGAGATGGCCCCAACGACGCGAAGCTGTCGGCGTATCACGTCCGCCGCGCCTGTGAGGCCAGCCTTAAGCGCCTCCAGACCGATCACATCGACCTGTATCAGATGCACCACATCGACCGCGGCACGCCGTGGGAGGAGCTCTGGCAGGCGATGGAACAGCTCGTGCGTCAGGGCAAGGTGCTGTACGTGGGTTCGAGCAATTTCGCCGGCTGGCACATCGCCACGGCCAACCAGGCCGCCGCGTCGCGGCACTTCATGGGCCTGGTCAGCGAGCAGAGCCTGTACAACCTCAGCGCCCGGATGATCGAGCTGGAGGTGATCCCGGCGTGTGAGCATTACGGGCTCGGGTTGATCCCGTGGAGCCCGTTGGCCGGCGGCATGCTCGGCGGAGCGATTCGCAAGATCACCGAGGGCCGACGTGCCTCGCCAGACGTGCGCAAGCAGATCGACAAGCATCGGGGCCGGTTGGAGCAATACGAAGCGGCGTGCAAGCAACTGGGCGCCGATCCGGCTGACGTGGCGCTGGCCTGGCTGCTGGCGAAGCCGGCCGTTACCGCGCCGATCATCGGCCCACGCACGATGGGGCAGCTTACCGGGGCGATGCGGGCGCTTGAGTTGAAACTCGACGAACAGACGATGGCGCGGCTCGACGAGATCTGGCCCGGCCCCGGCGGCCCGGCGCCCGAGGCCTATGCGTGGTAGGGATCGCCGGTGGGGGTCCGGTCCGCCGCGGCGGATCAACCGCCGGCGATGAACCGCCGGCTGATCGTTCGTCGCTTGCGCCCGGTCGTATGGTTGCGTTGGCTCGGTCGGCAATCGACAATCGGCGATTGACCATGCGCGACCTGCTCCAAGACCTGAAGGTGCCTCACCAGACCGACGTGCCACTCGGGCCGTTGACGTCGTACGGTGTGGGTGGCCCGGCAAAGGTGCTTGCCAGGCCGTCAAGTGTGCAGCAGCTCTCGATGCTCGCTGTCAAGTGCCATGACCGGGGGGTGCCGGTCTATGTGCTGGGCAGCGGGGCGAACCTGCTGGTGGCCGACGAGGGCGTGGACGGCGTGGTCGTGACGCTGGCCGACCCGTGCTTCACACAGGTCAAGACCGAAGGCCAGGTCATGACGGTCGGGGCCGGGTTCGATCTGGCCAGGCTCGTGCTCGACACCGCCAAGGCCGGGTTGGGCGGCTTGGAGTGTTTGGCGGGGATTCCGGCGAGCGTCGGCGGGGCGGTCCACATGAACGCCGGCGGCATATTCGGTGAGATCGGCCGTGCGGTCCGCCGCGTCCGGGTCATGGGCGGCAACGGTCAGACCTACTACCGCGACCGCGACGACTTGGTGTTCGGTTATCGCACGACGAACATCATCGCCCCGTTCATCCTCGAGGTGGAGTTTGACCTGACGCCCGATGACCCCGAGGCGCTGATGCGTCAGGTCAAGGAAATCTATTTGTACAAGAAGAACAGTCAGCCGCTGGCCGCGGATTCGGCCGGCTGCGCGTTCAAGAACCCGGACCCGGATGCCAGCGATGGGGCATCGGCGGGCAAGCTGATCGACCAGGCGGGTTTGAAGGGCCACCGCGTCGGCCGGGCGTCGGTGTCCAGGCTGCACGCGAACTTCATTGTGACCGACGACGGCTGCACAGCCGCGGACGTGCTGGCCGTGCTCGACCACGTGCATCAGACCGTGCTGGAAAAGTACGGCATCTCGTTAGAGCGCGAAGTCGTCTGCTGGCCGTAACCCCGCGTCAACATTGAAATGATCGGTCAGCCCACCCGTTTACTCGCCGCGCTGTGCCCGCCGCAACAGCCCCCGCTGCGCGACACCCGCCGCAAATAGCCCCCGCCGCAAGGCGGGGGTTCGATCCGCCAAACAAATAATAAAAAGGCTTGTAAATATGTTAGGTTTCTGCGTTAGAATGGTGGCTAAGTCTTGCCCACCAGACGGGCCGCTCTAGCAGGGAAAGCTTTCCCAGGGCGGCCCAAAGCGGCCCAAAGGAGAAGGGGAGACGCCGTGGGCCATTTTCATTTTCGAGTCGTGATCGTGCTGGGCGCCCTGCTGTTCGCCTCGGCTCACGCCGACGCCCAGCTCAACGAAACCTTGAAGATCACCGCCTTAGACGCCGCGGCGAACGACCAGTTCGGCAACTCCGTGGCGGTCAGCGGCAACACCGCCGTCGTCGGGGCACGCGGAAACGACGACGCGGGCAACCTCTCCGGCTCGGCGTACGTCTTCGACACCACCACCGGCAGCCAACTCTTTAAGCTCACCGCCTCCGACGCCGCGGCGGACGACTTCTTCGGCCGCTCCGTGGCGGTCAGCGGCAACACCGCCGTCATCGGGGCGTTGGGAAACTCCGACGCGGGCAGCCAATCCGGGTCGGCCTACATCTTCGACACCACCACCGGCAACCAGTTA
>JAZGCX010000166.1:0-3208 GCA_036477175.1 Phycisphaeraceae bacterium | reverse complement strand
CCCTGCTTTTTGAGGTTGTGGCTTGTCCGAGGCGATTGCGCATGACGTGGTCATCGTGGGTGGGGGCGGCGCCGGGCTCCGTGCGGCGATTGCGATCGCCCAGCAGGACCCGAGCTTGTCGGTCGCGACGGTGTCGAAGGTGTACCCGATGCGCAGCCACACCGTCGCGGCGGAGGGTGGTGCCGCGGCCGTCATCAAACCCAACGACAGCCTCGACGAACACATCTACGACACGATCAGCGGCTCAGACTGGCTAGCCGACCAGGACGCCGTGGAGCTGTTCGTCAACGAAGCGCCGAAGGAGTTGATCCAGCTTGAACACTGGGGCTGTCCCTGGAGCCGCGAGCCCGACGGGTCGGTCGCCGTGCGGCCGTTCGGCGGGATGAAGATCGAGCGCACCTGGTTCGCTGCCGACAAGACCGGCTTCCACCTGCTTCACACGCTGTTTCAGACCACGCTCAAATACAACAACATCAAGCGGTACGACGAGCATTTCGTAACGAAACTTCTGGTCGATGACGGGCGCTGCTGTGGGGTGGCAGCGCTGGAGCTGCGCACCGGCCAGATGCGCACCATCGTGGGCAAGGCGGTGATCGTCTGCACCGGCGGCGCCGGCCGCGTCTTCCCCTTTACCACCAACGGCGCGATCAAGACCGGCGACGGCATGGCCATGGCCTACCGCGCAGGCGCGCCATTAAAAGACATGGAGTTCGTCCAGTACCACCCGACGGGTCTGCCCGGCACCGGCATCCTTATCACCGAGGCCTCACGCGGCGAAGGCGGCATCCTTGTCAACAAGCACGGCTACCGATACCTCCAAGACTACGACCTGGGCGAACCACTGGACATCCACGATCCGCGCCACCCGCAGAAGCGCACAATGGAACTCGGCCCGCGCGACAAGCTCTGCCAGTGCTTCGTCAAGGAAATGGAAAAGGGCAACACGATCGAGACGAAATACGGCCATATCGTGCATCTGGATTTGCGGCACCTGGGCAGGAAGAAAATCGACAAGAAGATCCCGTTCGTCCGCGAGCTGACCCGCAACTATGTCGGGATCGACCCGGTCTTTGAACTGATCCCCGTTCGACCCGTGCTGCACTACATGATGGGCGGGATTGACACCGACACCGACGGCGCCACGTCGATCGCGGGCCTGTTCGCCGTCGGGGAATGTGCCTGCGTGTCGATTAACGGGGCCAACCGACTTGGGTCCAATTCGCTGACAAAATTGCTTGTTTTCGGCGCCCGCGCCGGCGCCGCCGCGGTGCGGTTCGCCCTCGAATATCCCGATATCGACACCGCCGCTCTCGAAGCCCAGGCCAAAGACGAACAGCAGCGCATCAGCCGTGATTACATCAACAAGCCGGTCGGCCATTCCGGGGGCGAGCGCCTTGCCACGATTCGCGCCGAAATGCACCACACGATGGAAACCGGTGCCGGCATCTTTCGGGACAAAAAATCGTTGACGCAAACCTGCAACAAGTTGGCCGAGCTGCACGAGCGTTTCAGGAACATCGCTCTTGACGACCACACTCTCAGCTTCAACACCGAGCTGACCGCCGCTATGGAGATGGGCTTCATGCTGGACGTGGCCGAGGCCATCGCCCACTCGGCCCTGCACCGCACCGAATCGCGCGGTTCGCACCAGCGCACCGAATACCCCAAACGCGACGACGAAAACTTCCTCAAACATTCACTGGCTTACCGCCGGGACGGCGGCCCCCCACGCATCGACTACAAGGACGTGACCATCACCAAATGGCCACCCGGCGAACGCAAGTACGGCGCGGACTCTGGCTTGTCAGCCAGGGCGGTACAGCCGATAGAAACGTAACACGAGCGTCGCCGTCAGACCCAACACCCGGCACGATCGGGTCACCACTCTCGTCCGCCATCGACCCTGCCCGCAGCAACAGCGGTGATTTGGTACGCTAACGGCGTAACGTGTGCTTGCCATGGCTGACGAATCCACCATCACACTTGAAGTTTTCCGTTACCACCCTGAACGCGATTCGGGGCCGACGTTTCAGTCCTACGAGGTGCCCTACCATGACGATTGGGTGGTGCTCGATGCGCTGAACTGGGTCAAGGACAATGTGGACGGGACGCTGACGTACCGGTGGAGCTGCCGAATGGGGGTCTGTGGATCGTGTGGGATGATGGTTAATGGGGACCCGAAGCTGACCTGTGCTGTGTTTCTGAAAGACTACTTTCCAGGGGCAATCAGGATTGAGCCGCTGGTGAATTTTCCCGTCGAGCGCGACCTGGTCATTGTGCTGGACGAGTTCATGGAAAAGTTGGAATCGGTCAAGCCGTGGATTATCCGCGACGACGTCAACGACACATCGCAGGGCGAGTTCAAGCAGTCTCCGGCCGAGTTTGCGCTGTACACGCAGTACTCGATGTGCATTAACTGCATGCTGTGCTACTCGGCGTGTCCGGAGATCGCCGCGGTACCCGACTTCCTCGGTCCGGCGGCGATAGCCCTGGCTCACCGCTACAACCTCGATTCGCGGGACCAGGGGCAGGACCAGCGTCGGGAGGTCTTGGGCGGCCGCGATGCGGTCTGGGAGTGCACTTTCGTGGGCGAGTGCACCGAAGTGTGCCCGAAGAACGTGGACCCGGCCGGCGCCATCCAGCAGGTGAAGGTGGCGAGTACCAAGGATTGGTACAAACGCGTGCTGATGCCATGGGGGCAGCGATGAGAAAGCCGCTGGTCCGACCGTTTCCCCGACACTGGTACGTGCGCAGCCGCGCATACCGTCTGTTTATGGCGCGCGAGCTGACGGCCCTGTTCATCGGCGCGTACCTGATCTTCCTGCTCGTGCTGCTGAACAAGCTCGGCGCCGGTGAGGATGTGTTCGTCGCGTTTCTCAAGGTGTTGAGGCATCCGTTGTCGTTGATCCTGCACGTGCTGGTCCTGGTCGCGGCACTGTGGCATTCGATCACGTGGTTTAATCTGACGCCCACGGTGATGCCACTGTTTCTTGGCGAAAAGCGCGTGGCCGGCCCGATGATCGCCGTCGGCTTGGGGTATCTGCCGTGGATTGTGGTAACAATCCTGATTATCTGGGGGGTGTGTGCGTGATGGAAGCATAGGTGCGGTGCGATGCGTCGCAAAACCGCGGGTTTCCGGCCGCGGCAATTGAATCACACAAATACAGTCGTACTGACATTCAATTGGGACGAAACCATGGCCAAGTCG
>JAZGCX010000165.1:0-2636 GCA_036477175.1 Phycisphaeraceae bacterium | reverse complement strand
GCGCGGCCCTGCTGAGTTGAGTGTCCACGCCGCCATGGGGGCCTCAGACGCTGACATATCCGACCACGCTCGCCCGAATCCGCCGAGTGAAGCGGTGAGCACCTCGGCCAGACCCGCCCCGCTCGCCCGCCGCGAACAGGCCGCCCCGGTCGGATCATCAGCCCAACCGCTCGCCTCTCGAAATCAGGTCCCCGCGCCCCTGGCGGTCGAGCCGGAACCGAAGCAGCCGACCCGGCACGTTCCAGACCCGACGCCGTCGGCACCCACGCTACGGGTGACTTCGAGCGGCACGGCACCGTCTGCCGACGCGACCGGGACGACCGCTGGTGCCTCTCGGCAACCCCAGCCGGCCGACGCGGCCGAGACACACAAACAGGTCATGGCGTTGATTGCGGCGAATCGTCTGGTCGAAGCCCGCACCATCCTGAACACGCTGTTGATCGAGAAGGGCCGCACGCTCGCGCCGGGGCGCGCCCAGTGGGTGCGCGGCCAGTTGGCTTCGATCAATCAGACGTTGATTTGGTCGCCCAAGGTCGTGCGCGGCGACCCGCTTGTCGAGGTCCATACCGTCGCGCCGGGCGACCTGCTGGTTCGCGTGGCGCCTCGGTACAAAGTCCCGTACCAGTTGATCGAACAGGTGAACCGGGTTAACGCCCGCCGCATCCGTGTCGGTCAGAAGCTCAAGTTCATCAAAGGCCCGTTCCACGCGGTCATCTACAAATCGGCATACCGGATGGACCTGTTCCTCGATGGCCCGGACGGCCGACGGGTGTACGTCACCAGCTTCCCCGTCGGGTTAGGTGAAGGCGACTCGACCCCGGTCGGGTCGTGGATCGTCGCCCGCGGCCGCAAGACGGTCAATCCCGACTGGCGCAACCCGCGCACCGGTAAATACTTCGCGGCGGATGACCCGAAGAATCCGATCGGTGAATATTGGATTGGCCTGAAAGGGGCCGATGAAAGCACGCAAGACCTGGCCGGCTACGGCCTGCACGGGACGATCGAGCCTGAGACGATCGGCACCGAGTCGTCCATGGGCTGTGTCCGCCTGCGACCCGGTCACATCAAGACGATCTTCAACACACTGGCCGAGGGTCACAGCACGGTGCTGATCGTGCCGTGATCGCGTTGCTGCGTGGTCGATCCTGACAACCGCGTGGGCGGCACGGTGTGCGTTCGGCAAGTTGCTTACAGCCCGCTGGACTCGCGGCTGAGGTTTTCTTCTTCAGTCGCCGGCAGGTGCAGCCCGCACTCCTGCTTGAGCCCCTGGAACCGCGTGTCCCGTTCGCGGGCGTCCTCCGCCGTCAACGGACGGGTCGAGTGCCAGTCTCCCAGAGATACATAGCCCTTTTCACGCAGCGGGTTGTATGGCAGGTCGTGACGCTCCAGATACTCGTGTACATCCTTGTTGGTCCAGTTCAAAATCGGCAGCACCTTGTAGCGCCCGTCCTGTTCCCCGACAATCGGTAGTGTGGCGCGCAGCTCGGTCTGCTCATGTCGCAGCCCCGACAACCACGCCGCGGCGCCCAGGTCGTCCAGGGCCCGGCGCAACGGTTCGACCTTGCGGATCTGGTCGTACCGGTCCAGACCCTGCTTCTCCTGTTCCCACAGCCTGCCGTACAGGGCAACCATCCGCGCCGGGCTGATCGGTGACTGGTACACCTTGAGCTTCAGCTTCAGCCGTTCGGTCATCTTCTCGGCAAACTGGTAGGTTTCGGGGAACAGGAACCCGGTATCGACAAAGATCACGGGCAGATCAGGCACGACCCGCGTGACCAGGTGCAGCATCACCGCCGACTGCACGCCGAAGCTGGAGGTCATCACCAGCCCCTGTCCGAACCGCCGGACCGCCCACTCAATAATCTCGGTAGCCTCAGCGTCGGCCAAACGATCGTTGACCGCTTTCAGGTCCAGGTCGGATTGCGTAAGCGTTGTGCCGGTCACCGGATGGATTCCCTCGTGTGTGGGCCAGGCTTGAACGGGTGATTGTATGGCGCCGCCCCCGCAGGCCAAAATCGCCGATCACCGCCGGTTTGCCGCGCCGCCGCCGGTGGGCAACAATGCCGTGATGCCCCGCGTGTTCATCGGCATCGGCTCCAACCTCGGCGATCGGGCGGCCCACCTCGACCGCGCGTGTCAGGCCCTGGCCACGCTGCCCCGCACCCGCCTGGCCGCGCGCAGCGAAGTGTACGAAACCGAGCCGGTCGGCCCGATCCCGCAGGGCCGATATCTGAACGCCGCCGCTCTGATCGAAACGGACCTCGACCCCTACGAGCTGCTCGATGCCTTGCATACCGTCGAGCGCGACGAAGGCCGGGAACCGGATTCGCAACGGACCAAGTGGGGCCCGCGCACGCTCGACCTGGACATCCTGCTCTACGACCAGCGGGTCATCAGTTCCGACGAGTTGGTCGTGCCGCACCCGCTGTTGCACGAACGCTGGTTCGCCCTCAAACCGCTGGCCGACCTCGACCCCAACGCCGTCCACCCCCTGTTGGAAATGACCGTGGGCGAGCTGCTCAGCTACGTCGAACAACACCACCAGCCACAGGAATCCCCCGAACCGCAGTAACCTCACCCCTCACCTTTCACCCCTGACGCCATCGCCGATCGCACATCGCACATCCCATGTCCGT
>JAZGCX010000164.1:0-6666 GCA_036477175.1 Phycisphaeraceae bacterium | reverse complement strand
GCCCGGGATAACGCCTGGTGAACTGCCGCATCGCGTCGGCAAGCCGCGTCAGCCGGCCAAGATCCGCCTGCAACCGGTCCAGTTGTGCCACCGGCGTCGTAATGGCGGGCAGATGAATCGACTCCGGCGCCGCCACCAGGCGCCCGGCCGCGCTAAGGACCATCGCCTCGCCGCGTTCGTATTCGGGGCCGATCCGAACAAAGGCGGCCCGCAGCTCGCCGGACAGACCTGCCCCAGCAACCGCCCGCGCGTCAACCATGATCCGTGTCACGCGACCGAGCCAGTCGAAGATTGCCTCCGCCGTTAAGAATGTCTGCCGGTCGGTGGCCAGGTCGATCGCTCGCTCGAAAGCGTCCGCCACCGGTTGATTGGCCCGGTCTTGACTCAGCAGCACCGTGATCCGGTCGATCAGGGGCGTCAGACGCCACAGCGGCACAAACAACACCTCCGCTTCGCCTCGGCGGTTCGGGTCGGCATAAAGCACCAGCGCATCGCTGAGACTGTCCTCGATGATTGCAACAGCCTCCGGTGACATCCACCCGGCCCGGTGCACGGCCTCCAGCAGATCAACGGTATCCGCCATGGCCCGATACGCCTGTGCGACCTGCGGCAGGTATTCACTGAACCGCCAAGCCCCCTCTAGCACGTCGAGCACCGCAGCGATCTGCCGGCGGACCTCATCGCCGCTTTCCAAAACGGCGGCGCGCTCGACCAACGCCCGGATGGTCTTGACAGTCGGGAGCGGTTGGTCGGCCGTTGGCGAGAACCAGGTGTTGACCGGCCGCGGCTTGCCGCTTGCTTCAACAAATCGCAGCAGGTCGGGCAGCGCCTGGCTCAGGTACCGCCGTGTGGCGCTGAAGTCACTGCCCTTGAGAATGGGCATAGCGGCGCGCGACGCGGCAATAAAACGTTCCAGTGCCCGGCGCTGTTCATTGATGAGACGCATCGCTGCATCGATGTCGGCCTTGCCGCCACGCGCGTGGATCGGCCTGAGGTATTGGTTAAACAACGTATCGAATTCGTCGAGGTGGTTGGCCAGCTTCAGGCCGTAGAGCACCGCGGGGCTGGACCCGGCGTACGTGTCCGCGGCCAGCAGCAATCGGCGTGCAACATTGTGCAACTGAATGGACGCGGTCAGGACCAGTGCGCGGTTTTCGTTTGCTTCCTCGTTTCGTCGTTTCTGCAGGGCTCCGATCCGCGCGTCGATTTCCGCGGCGCGCTGCGTCGAGTAAAGCGCCGGCAGCGGCGTCGGAACACCCGCGTCAAGCTCAAGCTGCTGGCCGGCCGCAGTCAGGCACAGCGCCGCCAAAGTGACGACGCTCACGATCACAGCCCGTTGAGTCGGCATGAATCGGTCCTCGACCGCACCCCTGGTGTGCGCTGCAATATCTTGCCGAGCGGGCGTGCCGCCTGCGCCGTTCATGCAAACCCGGCCAGGCCCGCCTGCATCGTATCCGGCAACGCCCTGAGAGCTAATACTTGATCCACTCCAGGCACAGGCCGCGGGCCGGGAGTGTGGGCCCGGCGGCGCGTCGGTCGCCGGATTCAAGAACCTTATCAATCTGATCCGGCTCGAAACGGCCGCGGCCGATTTCAACCAGTGTCCCGGTGATGATACGAACCATGTTGTACAGGAACCCGTTGCCGACCACGACGACCTGCACCTCGGGGTGTGCGGTCTGCACGTGACAATCCAGAATGGTCCGCACGGTGGTCGTTCGGCCATGGGCAGCGGCGGCAAAGCCCGCGAAGTCATGCGTGCCCACGAACCGACCGGCGGCGCCCGCCAGGCGATCCACGTCCAACCTCGCCCAGCAGTGCCACACATAGTGGCGCTTGTTCAGCGGACGGCGGCGGGTGTTGAAGATGCGGTACCGGTACTGCTTGCTGACCGCATCACTGATCGCATCAAATGCCGGATGAATCGGCTCGACCGCCAGCACCTCCACGTCCTCGAGTAACCGGCTGTTGATCGCGTGCGGCAGCTTCTCAATGGGGATCACCACGTCGGCGTTGAAGTGCGCCACCTGGCCCTTGGCGTGCACGCCGCTGTCGGTTCGGCTGGCACCGACCAGCGTGATCGGCTGACGCAGCAGACGCTGCAGCGCTTCTTCCACCACACCGGCGACGGTCCGCAGCGGCTGGCCACCCGAGGGCACCTGCTTCTGCCACCCGTGGAAGTTCGTGCCGTCGTAGGCAAGGGTCATCTGGTACCGCGGCCGGGGGTCGGCCTCGAACTGCGTGGGCTGATCGTCCATGGACCGGTCAAATCAACGGCAACCCACCGGCGAACAGGTGCAACAGCCCCAGCACGATGCAGGCGAAGCCAAGCGGCGCCCACTTGGTTCCAGGTTGTCCGACGCTTGTCTCATGCTGGGCCGTGTCCATGCCGGATTGTTCGGACGTTTGTTCCGCCGCGTCTGCCGTCACCACCGCGGGCTTGATCACCATCGCTTGCTTCCACAACACCAGCCCGACTGCCACGGCCGAAAGTTGCGGCAGGATGCTGCCGAACAGGCTGGCGTCCCGCACGTGCCAGAGCAATGAAAGGGCGCCGACCACCAGTGTGGCCACGCCGATCCGGGTACGCAAGGGGGCAAAACTGGCGTAAAACGGCCCGAGATTGGGCGACCTGGGCCGAAGCTTCCCGCCGGCGGCGAGCAACCCCGAGACCACCAACAACGCCGCCAGCGCCAGCTTGACCAGCCGCCCGGTGAACCCCTCAGTCGGACCGACCCGGTCCTCCGAAGGTTCGAGCAACGCCCCGCTGTCGGTCAGTTCTGCGACCGTCTCACTCACCTGCTCCTGCGCCTGGCCCAGGCCGGCGAGCAACTGCGTGACGGACTCGTTGTCCGGGTCGAGCCGCGCCGCCAACGCCAGCCTGGCTTTCTGCTTGTCCAGGACACGATCCATCACGGTTTTGGCGTCGATGGCGATCTGCTCGGCGGTGCGCTTGCGCGTCCGGTCCACTTTCTCAATCCCCTGGCGGAGCTGTTCATACGTGTAGCCGGCACCGGGCAGCTTCGGCATCGCGACCGGACGGCCGGCACCCGCGAAAACCTGCCGCATCTTGTTGTCAATGTCGGCGGCGGTCCGGCCGTACTTCCCGGCAAACGCCTCCAGGAGTTGTTGCAGTGCCGGCAGATCATTTTTCTCGAAGTCCTCGATCAACTCGACCGTTTTGACATCCACGTCGTAGTGGACACCACCGCTGACCCTGCTGAAGACCTTCTCGTGCAGGCGTTTCTGCTCGTCAACGAGTTGTTGCCAGTCGGCCAGCGTCGCGTCCCGCTCCTTCTGCGACACTTCGGCGTACAAACAAGTAGGTCGAATAACGGCAACGACAACGAGTGCCACAGCGGTGAACATGCTGAACCTGTTGAACACGAAGCACCTCCCTGATTTGACCAAGTGGCCTCAATCCGAATCACCCCGGGCCATCGCTATTTCTTGTCACTGTCGCGACCAGTCATGGTTCACCGACACGATCCGGCTCCGACCCGCTGCAGATGTCGTCGTCCGCCACCGAGCGCGACCAGTAGCCGGCTGCTCACGCGCACATCGCCTGCGGGTCAAGGCTCATCTTCTTACACCACTGCCGGTAGGCGATCGGTGAAATTTCCGATGGCCTGATTTCACTTCGGCCGCCCCAAAACACGTTGGTATAGGTCACGGTGATGCCGGCCTCTTCCAGGTGCTGGTCGATGGCGGCTTTGTGGGCCAGCAACCGGTTCTTGTCGGTGCCGTGCGCCACGCCCATGATGTTGACGTTGTTGAATTCCGCACCGGCTTCGCGCCAGTAGGCGTGGGTCATGATGTGGTGCCGGCCGACCTCGCAGCCGGCATCCAGCTCGCGGCCGGGCGCCACCGCCCAGTGGAACAGCGCGTTGTACTTGGTCACCGTCGTGCCGTCTTTGAGCTTCTTGACGTGTTCGAGAAAGGTGGAGAAGCGGCCCAGGACCTTGCGCCGATTCAAATCCTCCGCAATGCGGTAGAACTCATCGAGGCTGATGCCGGCCTCATCGGCGCGGCCGGACCAGATGTCCGGCCGGACCTCATCCGGTGACAGCTCGCGCTTCAGGACCATCAGCACCCGCCATTCGAGCTCGGTCAGTTCAACGACACTCACGTCGAGCACCCGGGTCGGCTCGTCGGTTCGGCTGCCCGGTTCCATCCCGCGGCGGCGGACGTGCCCCACACCCAACGCAAACAGCTTCTTCGCCGGCAGCAGCGTGTACTTACGCGCCCCGGTTTGCTGCGCGAGAAAGTCGCAGTGCCTGGTCATGGAAAAACCCACCGGCACCTTGAGCGTGGTCCACAGCCGGTAGTCGGACACCGCGGTGGCCGAATCGGTGGTGCGGATCACCACATGACCGGAGAACGGGTCCTGCTGGAACATATAGTCGAACGCGGCGTTGAGCCTGCCGTCGGGCACCTGCCAGGCCACCAGCGCCCCGGGGGCGAGGTTGGTGGACATGAGCGTTTGCCGCACACGGCGGACGGTGCCGGCCTCGAGCATGGCCCGGATTCGTTCGATCACGGTGTCCCGATCGATGCCGGATTCGGTCGCAATGAAACCGAACGGGTCGCGCTGAAAGCCTGGGACCTTGTCCTCGGAAACCGCAAGGACCCGGTTGTTGACCGGATCATCGATCGCGATGGGGATGGTGGATTCGGGCATCGTGGCTGTCAGTTATAGATCACTGACGTGTTTCTTAGTAGGTAAACCCGCTGTCACGGAGACGAATCTGCGGCTCACCGGCAATGTAATCGCCGGCGGTGACGGTGCCGATGAACAGGTCGTGGTCGCCCTCGACATCCATGTGACACGTCAGATCGCAGACGACGTAGGCCAACACATTGGCCAGGATCGGCACGCCGCATTCGCAGTGGTTGAGCATCTCGAATCCGAGGAACGGGTCGTCACCGGGCACGATGCCGACCTCGAACTTCCGCGTGATGACCTTTTCGCCCACCGGCAGTTGGCAGACGCCGAACCGCCTCGACTCACTGATCAGCGGCATGATCGGCCGGCCCTTGGCCACCGCGATACTGACCATCGGCGGCTCGAAGCACAACTGCTGGATCCAACTGGCCATCATCCCCGTGCGTCGGTCTTCGTGCCGCGCCGTCACGATGAACACGCCCGAGGGGATCCGACCCAACGCCGAGCCTATCCCCCGCTGTTTGCTCTCGTCCATGCCCATCCGCTCCCCTTGACTACAGCACCTCCACCACCGGGCAGCATACGATGCGGCGCGGCTAATCGCAAAACGACCGACATGATGCTCGGCCCCCGGTGCGGGCCCGGGTGTCCCGGCTTGGCCCGACGCCCCGGCCGAACACCGTGGATTGAGCAACGCAAGTTAATCTGGAACGGACAGGGACCATGCAGATCGACTTGAAGGCTTGAGGCCAAAGCCTCGACCTCTAACCCCGGAACCCGGAACCCCGACCCCTAACCCCTGTCACGGATGACCCTGATCTGTTCGAGCCGGTAGAACTTGCCCTGTCCGGCCATGCCACGGTTCATCCCGGGGCAGTGCACGGCCGCCCGCCGCCACGCCCGGTTGCTCTTGAGGTTTTCCGGCCAGAAGGGCCACGCCCTGCACTGCGCCGGCCGCACCGGGTAGATGCTGCACACCGCTTTGCCGTTCTGATCGCGGCGCAGGAAGACACAATCGTAGCCTTTGACCTGGTTGTTCCACTGTTCGTTGAGGCTCCACCGCCCGTTGATCCGATGCGCATATTGCTGACAGAACTGCTCAACGTCGCTGTTGAGGTAATCCGCCATCGCCTGCATTTCGTCGTCGTTGAACCAGACGTACCCGGCCGGCCCGGTGCAGCAATTGCCACATTGCGTGCACGTGAAGCGGAGGCCGTCGGCATACCATTCGGGCTTGACTTCGGTTTGAGTCGGCATCACGTGATTGTAACTGCACCACCTGCCGGCGGCATCCCCGGCGCGTGACCGGCTCGGCGCCGCGATGAGCCGCCTTCAAACGCCCGGCCCACGGTGATCGTGCTGCGCGTCGCCCAGCAAGCCGCCCACGTGCACGGCGACGCACTCGGCCAGCGACCGAAGGTCGTAACCGCCCTCAAGCATCGAGATCAGCCTGCCGCCACAGTGCCGCTCGGCCGCGTCCCGCAGTTGCTGCGTCATCCACCCAAACCCCTCGGCGGACAATTCGACGTGTGCCAGCGGGTCGTCCTTGCAGGCGTCGAAGCCGGCGCTGATCAGCAGGACCTGCGGCGAAAAGTCGTCCAGCGCCGGGATCACGCGCTGCCGAAACAGTCGCCGGTACACATCATCACCCGCGCCCGGAAGAACGGGCAGGTTGATCGTTGTCCCTTCGCCGGGCCCGCGGCCGGTCTCCGACGCGAAGCCCGTGCCGGGATAAAGGTGTTGCGGGTGCTCGTGGATGCTGATGTACAGCACGTCGGCGCGATCCTCAAAGATGTGCTGGGTCCCGTTGCCGTGATGCACGTCGAAGTCGATGATCGCGACGCGCTCCAGCCCGTGTTCGCGGATCAGGTGCTCGGCAGCGATGGCGACGTTATTGAAGATGCAGAACCCCATCGACCGGTCGTGCTCGGCATGGTGCCCCGGCGGGCGGACGGCACAGAAGGCGTTGCGGACGTGGCCGGCCGACACCTGATCCACCG
>JAZGCX010000163.1:0-2254 GCA_036477175.1 Phycisphaeraceae bacterium | reverse complement strand
TATCGGGCATCAGTCTGGAAAGGGCCCGGATCAGGTCCGTGGTCTCGCCCTCGACAGCCCAGCGGTGTTGGCCGGTCTTGTTCTTGGCGACTGTCAGGTTGGTATGATCACCGCCCTGCCAGTGGATGACGAGATCGATCTGATCCCCCTCAACCCGGGCGACAATCTCGTGGAGAACCGCCCGCAGAATGCGTTTGCGCGTGACAGCGGTGGCCGCCGGATGGTGCCAGGCGCGATCGAGGTCGGCACCGAGCGCCATCAGCCCGGCCCGTTCGTCTGGTGTCATTGGTGGTTGGCTTCGGCCATCCAGGTTTTGCAACTGGTCCTCGAGTTGGCGGACGGCCAGCAGCCACTCGTTCCACCGCCGCTCGAGCTCCGAGGCGACAAGCCGGTTGTCGGGGTCAACGGCATCGTATTGGCGACGGGCGCGCCTTGCCTCGTAGCGCGCCTGCTCGAGGGCGAGTTCCGTCTGTTGTCGTTTCTCGTCTGCCGCCGCTTCCCGTGCCGCGATCGCCGTGATCGCGGCTTCGACGCCAAGCGGCTGCAACCGCCGGAGCACCTCGGACCCGACGGCTTGGTCCACGCGCAACGAGCCGAAGGAGATGCATCGGGCGCCACCGTGATTGAGGTGCGCGCCCCGACAATGGTACCGGCCGACGGTGCCCTTGGTGCCACTGTGGGCGACATGAAGCTTGCGGCCGCAGTGTCCGCACCGGAGCATCCCGGCCAACAGCGTCTCGCCGCGGCGCACCGCGCCACGCGCCATCACTCCCATGCCGTTGGCATTGTCGGCAATCAGACGTTGGTTCCTCTCGAACTCGGCCCAGGAGAGATACCCCGCATGATGGTCGACGAGCAAGACCTCCCAGTCCTCGCGTGGCTTGCGGAAGCCGCGCACGACCCGTTTGCGTCCGTTCTCGATCGTAATCCGGCTGCCGGTGCGACCGAAGACATAGGCGCCGGCGTAGATCGGATTGGTCAGGATGTGGCGGATCGTGTTGTAGACCGGCAGCTTCCAATCGACCCGGCGCCCTTCGGCGCCGTAGGTGATGGCGGGCATCACGATCTTCTCCTGGCGCAGCCACAGGTGAACCTGTCGGATGCTCTGGAATTCGGCGAACTTGCGGAACACCAACAGCAGGGCCTGTTGCAGCCGCCTGTCGGGATCCTTCTCGATCCGGTCGTGCCGGACCTTGACGTAGCCGACCGCAACCGTGAGAAACAACTCGCCCCGGCGGGCTTTCTGCTTCAGGGCCTCGAAGGAGCGCTGTCTCAGGATCGCGAGCTCCATCTCGCTCATGGTGCCCTTCATGCCGAGAAGCAGCCGATCATTGGGGTGGCGGGGGTCGTAGACACCGTCCTCGTCGACGATCAGCGTGCCGGTCAGGCCGCAGAACTCCAGCAGCGTATGCCAATCCCGGCCGTTGCGGGCGAGACGGGACGCCTCGATCGACAACACGGCGCCGACCCGGCCTTCGCAGATCGCCGCCAGCAGCCTCTCAAAGCCCGGACGCGAGATGCCGGAGCCGGACCGACCGAGATCATCGTCGATGACCACGACATTGCTCCAGCCGAGTTGGCGTGCCCGATCCGCCAGCTGGTATTGCCGACGGCGGCTCTCGTGATTGTGCATCAACTGATCGGTGGTCGACTGTCGGACGTAGACGTACGCCCCGCGGGCTAGATGCTCAGGCGTGATCTTGGTCATCATCACCCCCCTGAACCATGGCTGCGCCGTTTATCTGCGCTTCCAAGAGCAGCGCCCGGAGGAGCGGCAGTAGCTTTGCTCGCCGCTCCGGTGGCAGCGCCGGCGGCGGGTCTTCGATCTCGAACAGATTCCGTTGGCGGTTTGGCACGGCTCGAGTCATCGCGCTCTCCTTCCAGGCCTGATTCGCCGGACAGTGAGATTAAGAGCGCGTCGACAACAGCCCGCACATGGCGCAGGCTCGCCAACGGCAAGCCAGGCGCATCCACGATCTGGTGCGCGGCAGCCTCTTCCTGCATCATCCAAGCCGGGATGTGGGCCAACGTGCCGTCAGGTTGACGGATAATCAGAGCCTCAATACCGCACTGCCGGTTGCGCCCAGTGACGGGGACGATCTCACCGGATCGTGGGTGAAACGGATAGTAGATTCGACCCTCGGCATCCTGATACCCGGCAGTATGTCTCTGTTTCGTCCGGCGTCGGCAAGACCCACCTGGCGATCGCACTTGGCCACAAGGCGGCGAATGCCGGGATCAAGACCCGCTTCAC
>JAZGCX010000162.1:0-2297 GCA_036477175.1 Phycisphaeraceae bacterium | reverse complement strand
GGCGCGGTGGACGACGTCATCGCCGGCTGTGTCGATGCCATCGGCCCGCAGGCTGGCAACATCGCCCGGCTGTCCTGGCTGGCCGCCGGATTCCCCGAAGAGGTTCCCGGTGTCACCGTCGATCGCCAATGTGGTTCCAGCCAGCAGGCCATTTCCTTCGGCGCGCAGGCCATCATGTCGGGCACTGCCGATCTGATCGTCGCCGGAGGTATGCAGAATATGAGCCAGATTCCGATTAGCTCGGCAATGACGGTCGCCGAACAGTTCGGATTCACCTCTCCGACCAACGAATCGAAGAGCTGGCTGCATCGCTACGGCGACCAGGAGATCTCGCAGTTCCGCGCTTCGGAGCTGATCGCCGAGAAGTGGGACCTGTCCCGCGAGGAGATGGAGCTTTTCGCGCTTACCAGCCACGAGCGCGCGCGGGCAGCGATCCGTGCCGGGCATTTCGACAACGAGATTCTCGAGGTCGAGGGGTTCCGAATTGACGAGGGCCCCCGCGACACATCGTTGGAGAAGATGGCCGGTCTTCAGACCCTTGTTGAGGGTGGCCGCCTCACTGCGGCCATGGCCAGTCAGATCTCCGACGGTGCCAGTGCCGTGTTGCTCGCTTCAGAGCAAGCGGTCAAGGAGCACCGCCTTACACCTCGAGCCCGTATCCATCACATCAGCGCGCGTGGAGCCGACCCGGTGTTCATGCTGACCGGTCCCATCCCTGCGACTCGTTACGCGCTGCAGAAGACCGGCTTGTCCATCGAAGACATCGACACCGTCGAGATCAACGAGGCGTTCGCGCCCGTGGTGCAGGCTTGGCTCAAGGAGACCAAGCCTGATCCGGAGAAGGTCAATCCGAGCGGCGGTGCCATCGCACTCGGACACCCGCTCGGCGCCACTGGGGCAAAGCTCTTTACTACGATGCTGAATACCCTGGAGCGCATCGACGGCCGCTTCGGCCTGCAGACAATGTGCGAGGGCGGCGGTACGGCTAACGTGACAATCATCGAACGCTTGTAGCCCGAACAGGCTCACTAGCACGCGGCAGATAGGTTTACGACGGCGATTCCGGCACGATGAGCTCTGCCGCGGACCCGAGCTGCTGGACAGCCTCGTTGACGATCGAGTCGATCAGCTCGGCGCATGTCGGCAGTTCCTCGATGATGCCGGCGACTTGGCCGGAGGCCAGCACGCCGGCGTCGGTGTTGCCCTCGACCAGCCCGGCTTTGAGTAGCATCGGAGTGTTGGCTGCCATCACTACTTGCGACCAGGTCAGCTCTTTACCGCGCCGCATCTCGAGTCCATCACTGATGATCGACCGCCAGGACATCTTTGACATCTTCTTGAATCGCTGCGCGTTTCGTACCGCGGCGGAGAAGCCGCGCAAGGGGGAACCATTCTCTAGTTTCTCGACCAGGCCGGTGCGCAGCACCCGGTGCGGCATGCCGTCTACGCGGGTGGACACGACCGTCCCGTCCAGAGCCGCTTGCAGATAGCGTTGCTTGACAGCGTCGGGGACGGTTGAGTCCGCGGTCAACAGGAATCGTGTCCCCATGGCCACCCCGGCAGCGCCATACGACAACGCCGCCGCCAGTCCGCGGCCATCGAAGAAGCCGCCCGCCGCAATGACCGGCATGCCGGTGTCGGCGACGGCATCGAGCACGGACGGCAACAACAGTGTGGTGGCGATTGGTCCGGTGTGTCCGCCGCCCTCGCCGCCCTGCACGATGACGGCATCGGCGCCCCAGCCCGCAACTTTCTTTGCGTGTTTGGCGAGCCCGATTGACGGGATGACCACGACACCAGCATCTTTGAGCTTGGTGATGAGGTCCGGCTTGGGTGCCAGGGCGAAGGAAGCGACGCGGACGCCTTCGCCGATGAGGAGGTCGACGCGCTGATTGGCGTCCCCAGCATCGGCGCGGATGTTGATGCCGAACGGCTTGTCGGTGGCGGCCTTGACCTTCGTGACCGCCGTCTTGAGCTCGTCGAGCGTCATCGTTGCCGACGCCAGGATGCCTAGCCCGCCGGCATTAGCGGTCGCGGAGACCAGTCTGGCTCCTGCCACCCAGCCCATGCCGGTCTGGACGACTGGGTGCTCGACGCCGACCAGCTCGGTCAGTGGAGTCTTCAGACGCTGGGTCATGTCCGTACTTCTTTGTCCCGCAGTGACTTCGGATCTATGACATCGCGGATGAGTTGCAGCTCGTCACCGGACGGTGTCCGGGTATTTTCTGCGCTGTCGAGCCCGTGCACCTCGAACGAGGTGTTCTCGGCTACGTGCTCGGGGTCGATGCCGGGATGTA
>JAZGCX010000161.1:0-3666 GCA_036477175.1 Phycisphaeraceae bacterium | reverse complement strand
CGCCAAAGGCGCGCTCGGGCACGGCCTGGGCGCCGCCGGCCTGGTCTCACTCGTCATTGCCTGCCTCTGTGCCAAGGCCAACCGCCGCCCGCCCATGCCTTGGCTCAAACAGCCGATCGATTCGCCCTTCCCCCTCAAGCCTCAAGCCTCAAGCCTCAAGTCTGCTTCGACCCACGGCGTCTTCGCCGCCGGTTTCGGCGGCCACGTCGCCGGCGCGGTCGTTCGCAGCGCCTAGGGTCCGGGGTTTATTGCGTCTTGCGCATCAGGATCGTGGCGTCGTGGCCGCTCTTGAAGTAGTCTTGCCGGAAGACGACGTGCCATGTGCGCCCCAGCGCCCAGTCGAGCATGTCCAGCGTGTTGAGCCGGCGAGCGAATGCGTCTTGCGGCGGGGCGTCGCGCTGGGCGCGGTCGGACAGGAAGTTAAACAAGAGCGTTTCACCGGCGGCGGCCCAAGCCGACCCGAGCACGGTCCGCACCTGCTCGTCCGTCATCGTGTTCAGTGCGCCGGAGATGCAGATCACCTGCGGCTTGCCGATCGACAGCAGCTCAGGCTGGGTGACGAAGTCGCCACAACGGAACTCGCACCGCGGCAGGCCGCGACCGGCTGCGTAGTCAATCACCTCGGCCAGGGCGTCGATCCCCACGTAGTGTTCGAACGCCACGTCGCGCTTGAGCAGGAAGGCGGCGAAGTCGCCGCGGCTGCACCCGGCGTCAAGAATCCGCTTACCCGTCAGGAAGCACATCTGCCTGAACACGTCGAACCGCAACTCCTGGCTCTTGCGATTCGCCCACAATGTCACGGCAAAATCGCTGCCATGGCGCTTGGCCGCCTCGCGATACGGCTGCAGGTACGGGTCGCGACCGCCTTGCTTGTGCATGGACGTATGGTATCGAAAACCGCCCGAATCGCTGTAAGCGCAGTAACCGCAGAAACCCACCAGCGACACGCACGCCGGCCGGTTACGGCGGTTCCTGTGATAACGGCGGTTTCTGCGGTTTTCATATTCCGCTATCCTCATTCGCCATGACCAAGTCGCCCACCCACTGGCTCCAGAAGCTGTGCGGCAAGTTCCTCGTCTTTGACGGGCCCGACGGCAGCGGCAAGACGACGCAGTTCCGCCGGTTCCACGACCTCGCGGTCGCCGAGGGCCTGGAGGTGTGCGAGGTCCGCGAGCCGGGCGGCACGCAGATCGGCGAACACATCCGCAACGTCCTGCTCGACCCGGCCAACGACCCGATGGACCTGCGGTGCGAGATGCTTTTGTACATGGCCAGCCGGGCCCAACTGGTCGCCGAGCGCATCAAGCCGGCGCTGGCGGCGGGCAAGCTCGTCCTGGCCGACCGGTTCATCAGTTCCACCATGGCCTATCAGGGCACGGCCGGCGGCATCCCGGTGCCCCATATCCTCCGTGTCGGACAGGTCGCCCTGGGGCAGGCCTGGCCTGACCTCGTGGTGATCTTCGATGTCAATGAGCGGACGGCGGCGGCGCGGTTGAACCCATTGCTCGATCGGATGGAGATGAAAGGTCTGGACTACCACCGCATCGTCCGCCGGGGCTATCTCGACCAGGCCCAGGCCGATCCGGACCGTTACCTGGTCATCGACGCCACCGCCGACGCCGACACCACCTTTACGCGACTGATCCAATCGCTCCAAACGAAGGCAGCCACGCTGTGAGATGATGCCAAGCCGCGATCGACGGCCGCGGTTTTATATGTAATGCTTATTCGCCGGGGATGCCCCCGGAAGCGCTGATCACGCCGGTCCACGGACTTGACGCGGTGGCGTACAGCTTCCTGGGGATGCGACCGGCCAGATACGCCAACCGACCCGCTTCGATCGCGTGCCGCATGGCGTGGGCCATCTTCACCGGGTCCCCGGCGTGGGCGACCCCGGTATTCAGCAACACGCCATCGGCGCCGAGTTCCATCGCGATGGTCACGTCGCTGGCGGTGCCGACGCCGGCATCCACAATCACCGGATAATCCGCGTCGTTCTCCTTCAACATCTCCAGGATGATGCGGATGTTGCTGGGGTTGAGCACGCCCTGTCCGCAGCCGATGGGTGAGCCGGCCGGCATGACACTGGCGGCGCCGGCGTCCTTGATCTTCATGGCCATGACCGGATCGTCGCTGGTGTAGCACAGGACCTGGAAGCCGTCTTTGACCAGTTGTTTTGTGGCTTCGAGCGTGCCCTGCGGGTCCGGCAACAGCGTCTTCTTGTCGCCAAGCACTTCGAGCTTGACCCAATCCTTGCCGGCGTTGTTCAGTTGATCGAGGATCTCCCGCCCCAGCCGCGCCACCCGCACCGCATCTTCAGCGGTAAAGCAGCCGGCCGTGTTGGGCAGGATCGTGTAGCGATCGGTGTCGATGAAATCGAGCAGCGATTCGCCCTTTTCGTTAATCAAACGCTCACGACGCACCGCGACCGTAATTACCTGGGCGCCGCTGGCGTCGAGGGCCTGTTGCATCGTCGGGTAATCGCTGTATTTACCGGTCCCGACGATCAGGCGTGAGCGCAGCGTCCGCCCGCCGAGCACCAGCGGCGAATCCAGTTCGTTCAATTGTGTTTGTATGCTTGTCATGGTCTTGCATGTAATCGTTCGTGCTAAGCCGCAAGCGGCTTGCACTTAACCGCCGCCGACAAGGGTGACGATTTCGACCACGTCGCCGTCGCGCAGCGGGGTCGATTCGTGCCGCTTCCGCGGGACGATCGCCTTGTTGACCTCCACGGCCACGGCACGCCCGCCAAGGCCGAGCTGGGCCACCAGGTCGGCAACGGTCCGGGCCCGCGGCAGTTCGGTGTCTTTTCCGTTGACCACCAGGTTCATCAGGTCATCTTACTCCTGCACGGGCGAACCTGCGATTCTAGCGCGCCTCGATCGTGCCGGTCAGCCGGAGTTGCCCGGGTTGATGCTCGCGTCGGTTTGAATCAGGTCCTCGAATACCTGCCCGCCGCTGCTGCAGGGCGTTGCGGTCCGGGTCGCTCTGGGCCACCAGTGGCGTCGTCCACGCCATCGCCAGTGTGACCGCCAGTCTCACAAACGCCTGTCGCCCCGTGCCGCGGTCGGTATGCTGATGCACTGGAAGTTCGCTCATGAATGCGCGCAACATCGTTCTTGTCATCCCGATTCTAGCCATACTGCCGACCGGCTGCGACCGCCAACCACCGACAGCCGCGGTCGAACCAACCAACCCCTCGGCCAACACTGTCACGTCGTTGCCACGGATCGACCTCGACGGTCTGCGGACCATCATCAATGAATCGGCCGAGGCAAACCAGGTGCTCGTGATTGACTTCTGGGCGACGTGGTGCGCGCCATGCGTCGCCATGTTCCCCGAGTTGCACGGGCGGCTTGAGGCCAGGGGCGAACGGGTACGGCTGGTATCGGCGTCGTTCGACGCGCCCGAGGATGAAGCTAAAGCGATCGCCTTTCTTCAGGAACACCACGCCCTGCACGACGCGTATCTGCTCGTCCCGGACACCGACCGACAGATCGAGGTTGTCCGAGCGCTGGGCAACCAATGGCGCGGCCTGGTGGTGCCAGCTGTCCTGGTCTTTGACACCGACGGGACGCTGGCCGGCGAATTCCTTCAGGGCGGTGTGGTCGAGGCGATTGTCGCGAAGGTGGATGAACTGCTAAGCCCGGGCGTCAACCGCGAGGC
>JAZGCX010000160.1:0-4779 GCA_036477175.1 Phycisphaeraceae bacterium | reverse complement strand
TGCGGATTGATCAGGCTGGTAATCCGCTCGGCCGGCAGAGCGGTCAGCAGATGGAAATAGTCCGGCATCAGCCGGTCGGGGATGCTCATCACCTTGCCGAACATGTCATTGGGCTGGTCGGTGATCGCCACGTAATTGCCCTTGGTCTTGCTCATCTTCTCGCGGCCGTCTAATCCGACCAGCAGCGGCAGCACCATGACCACCTGCTTCTCCTGCCCGGCCTTGGCTTGCAGCTCCCGCCCCATCAGGTTGTTGAACGTCTGATCGGTGCCGCCCAGTTCCACGTCGGCCTCGATGACGACCGAGTCATAGCCCTGCATCAGCGGGTACATCAACTCGCTGAGCATGACCTCGGCTTCCGTCTGCATCCGCTGCTTGAAGCTGTCGCGGTGCAACATCTGCTGCACCGTCACTTGCCCGGTCAGCCGCAACATGTCGGCGAAGCTCAGCTTCGCGAGCCACTCGGAGTTGCGGCGGATCTCCAGTTTCTCGGCCGACGTGTCAAGGATCCTGCCCGCCTGCTCGAGGTAGGTGCAGGCGTTTTGCTCAATGGTCTTCTCGTCGAGGACGGGGCGTGTGGCGTCGAGGCCGGACGGGTCGCCGATCCGGGCGGTGTAGTCGCCGATGATCAACACCGCCTGGTGCCCCAGGTCCTGGAACTGACGCATCTTCCGCAGCACGACGCTGTGGCCCAGATGGATGTCCGGGGCCGTCGGGTCCATCCCCAGCTTGACCCGCAGCGACCGCCCGGCCCGCAGCTTGGCCCGCAGCTCGTCCAGGCTGTACAGCCCTTCGACCCCCTGGGTCAGCGATTGGATAGTGCTTTCCACGTCCGTCATGACCGGGACATGATACGCCTGACGGGGTTGGCGTCTAGTGTGAACAGGTCCATTCGGTTCAGTTGTAATGGAGTGTCCGGGCGATCATGTGGAAGAGGCGGTTGTGTGGTCTGCAGTTTCCACTTGCGGCAGCCAGCGTGTGCTGATTAAGTCGGATGCCACGTCGGGGTTGGCATGATGGATTGCGGCGGCCACCAGGTCCATGAACAGCGGCGCGGGGCGATTTGGTGAGGTGGGCATGTCCTGCCGTATGGCGCCCGGGGTTGCGGTTCAAGAGCTGCCAAGCCGCAAGTGGCTAAGAGTGTTGGTTTCGATAGCGATGGACAAATTGCTCGTACTGCTGCGGTGTGTCGATGCCGTGGTGGCGGACTTCTGTTTTGACCACGGCGATCGGGTAGCCGTGTTCCAGCGCGCGGAGTTGTTCGAGCTGTTCTGCCAGTTCCAATGGGGATGGTGCAAGTGTCACGTATTTGACCAGGAACCGGCGGCGATAGGCGTAGAGGCCGGGGTGTTTCAGGTATTGCGGATTGCGGATTGCGGATTGCGGATGGTCGCGGTGATGGGGGATCAATGAGCGGGAGAAATACAGCGCGCGGCAGCGACCTTCGACCCGATAGGTCACCAGCTTGACAATGTTGGGATCGGCGGGGTCTTCGTCGTCGGCGAAGTCGCTGGCGAGGGTGGCCATGGGCGCGTCACCGTCGGCTTCCAGGCCGTGCACCAGTTGATCGATCACACGCGGGTCAATCTCCGGTTCGTCGCCTTGCACGTTGACGATGATGTCAGAGGCTTGGGGCTTGGGGCTTGAGGCTTGGGGGGTTGATGCTGAAAGGTTTGCCACGACTTCGGCGATGCGGCTTGTGCCGTTGGGATGATCGGGGCGGGTCAACATCGCCTCGCAGCCGAATCCCACGGCCGCATCGTAGATCCGCTGGTCATCGGTGGCGACGATCACCCGATCGATCAACTGGGCCTTGCGGACCTGCTCGACCACGTGCTGGATCAGCGGTTTGCCGGTGCGGTCGGCCAATGCCTTACCCGGGAACCGGGTTGACGCGTAGCGGGCGGGGATGACGGCGGTGGCAGACATGAAAATGACGAAGTCCGAATGACGAATGACGAAGAACGAGAGCCGTGGTGCGTCAGGTTTGTCAGGCGGTTTCCTTTTGCAACTCGTCGACCAGGGCACGAATCTTGTCGATCCGGGTGCGGATGTCACGGTAACCGATGTTGGTCTGGAGGATCTGGGAGGCGACTTTCTGGGCCTCTCTGGCGGTTTCGACGGCCTTGTCTTTGCGTGCGACGCGTTCGAGCGCGTCCATCAGGTAGTAGCGCAGGTCCATGCCCAGCCGGTCGTCGGCGATGGGGTGCAGTTCGATACCCTGTTTGAGGGTATCGACGGCCTCCTGAAGCCAGCTCTGCTCGATGTATGACCGGCCGAGGAACTCGTGCGAGGCGGCGCGGACCTTCGGGTCGTTCTTGGCCTGCTGGAAGGCGCCGATCGCCTCGTCGTATTTCTGCGCCATGAACAGGCGGCGGCCCAGTTCGTATTTCAATTTCAGGTCGGTCGGATAATTCTTGACGCGCTCGTCGAACTCCTGCAACTCGAAGAGCAACTGTTTGCGGGCCGCCTCGGCGAACTCCTGCTTGATCCGGGCGTCGTCGGGGTTGTCGGTGTATCGCTTCTTCAGCTCCCGCAGCGTCCGGTTCATCTGCTTCATCTGAATGTCGCCGATGCGGACGCGGTAGCGGTACTCGCCGATCTTTTCGTGTACCTGTTGGAGCAGCTTGACGGCCTCGGATTCCGACTCTTCAGTGGCGTTTTCTTCCAGGGCGTCCACAAGCTTTTGCAGGATTTCGGGGTCGTCGGGGTTCTGCTCGTATTCCGTCCGGCGGCGGTTGATGATGTTTTCGAGGGCGGAGGCGCCCTTGCTGATCGCGCTTTCCTCTTCCAATGCGCGCTGCTTGTCCATGTCTTTGACCATCGCCTTGAACCCGCCCTCTTCCTTGGCTTCCGTGTAGCCGCCTTCGCTCATCGTGCGCTCGGCCTCGAGGTCCTTCAGGTCCTGCAGCAGTTGGTCGCTTTCGGGGTCGAGCTGTAGGGCCATGCTGCACGCTTCGACGGCCTTGTCGTAGCGGTTGATCTGGGCGAACCGGTCGCGGGCCTTGAGGAAGATGGTCTTGCTGGGCTTCTTGGCGCCGGCGTTGAACTCGAGCACCTGCTCCCCGAACCAAAGCACCAGGTCACCCAGGTTGATGTCCTCGATCACCTGGTCCGCCTCGGCGGCGCGCTCCATGGCGTTGAGCATGGCCTGGACGTTGATCGGGTCCATGGCCCAGAGCTTTTCGGCGTGCATCAGCTTGTTGATGGGGTCCTTGCCCCCGGTTGACAGCTTGTCCTTGATGCCTGGCGGTTTGCCGCCGCCGACTTTTCTGCGCTTGGCGACCTCGTACAGCGCTTCGTGCTGTTCCATGTTGTCCGGGTCGAACCGCAGGCCGTTCACATAACACTCGATCGCGTAGTCGTACTGACGGGAGTCGGCGGTGGCCTCGGCGTGCTCGAAGAACTTTCGGGCCTTTCGCGGGTCGCGTTGGAAGGTGAGGTTGCCGGCACCGTCGCCGTCGCCCTTACCGCCGTCGTCCTTGTTTTTTCTGCCGAACAATGCCAAGGGATTGCCTGCCATCGGGTGGGGACTATAGGGTAATAACTCGGTTGTCTACCGGGGCCACCTCCAATCTGCAATCTATGGCCCGGTCCGTGGTTGTCAAATAATAGCAGGGAACAGGCCGGTCTTGCCCGGTCGGCCCGGCGAACGTATGGTCTTGGCATCTTGGAGCGTCGCCATGATCACTGTTGGCATGAATTATGAGGTGCTCAGCGGCAAGGAACAGGCGTTTGAGCAGGTGTTCGAGGCGGTGCTCGCCGTGATGCAGCAGATGCCCGGGCACACGCGGTCGTCGTTGTACCGCGACGTATTCGATCGGCAGCGGTACCTGATCATTTCGGACTGGAACGATCGAGCCGCCTTCGATGCTTTCATTGCGTCGGAGCGGTTTCGCAGCGTCGCGGACTGGGGCAAGCAGCAGATTCTCGCGGGCCGCCCGACCCACGAGTACTACGAGCGATAGCGGGTCGGGAAACACGCAAGAGCCCTATTCGCCGTCGCAGCGGCGGCGACAGGACGCCCGGATGATTCGTGTTGTGATAAATGGTGCAGCCGGCCGTATGGGTCAACGGTTGGTCGCTTTGATCTCACAGGACAACGGGCTGCAATTGCGCGCGGCGGTCGAGGCGACGGGCCATTCACAACTGGGAATGGATGCGGGTACCCTGGCGGGGGTTGAGCCGTTGTCGGTCCCGCTCACTGATCAGTATCCCGGTTCTGCGGACGTGGTGATCGACTTCAGCGTCCCCGCCGGGACACGACGCGCGATTCACGCCTGTGTTCAGACCAAGGCCGCCCTGGTCATCGGCACCACGGGCCTGAGCGGTGACGACCACCAGGCCATCGACGACGCAGCCAAGACGGTTGCCGTGCTGCAAGCGCCGAACATGAGTCTGGGCGTGAACCTGCTGTTTGCCCTGTGCGCTCAGGTGGCCAAACAGCTCGGCGACGACTACGACATCGAGATCACCGAGACGCATCACCGGTTCAAGCTGGACGCTCCCTCGGGCACGGCCCTGGCCATGGCAAAGGCCATCTGTGATGCAACGGGCAAGGCCTTTGATGGCGACGTGGTTTACGGCCGGCACGGCGACGAGGTGCCACGCAAGCGGGGTCAGATCGGTATGCACGCCATTCGCAGCGGCGACGTGGTCGGCCGGCATACCGCCGGCTTTGCCACGCTCGGCGAGGAGCTTCAACTGACGCACATCGCTTCCAGCCGCGACGTGTTCGCCCGGGGCGCCCTGCGTGCGGCTGTGTGGCTGGCGGACAAA
>JAZGCX010000016.1:0-2404 GCA_036477175.1 Phycisphaeraceae bacterium | reverse complement strand
TGATCTCGACGACATTCGTGTTGTCGAGCGGCCCGATCGCAGTTCTCCTCAACGACGGTGTATCGGTCGGAGTCACGGGCGACATCGATGGAGACGGCCACGTGGCTGTGCCGGACTTGCTCGCGCTGCTTGCTGCTTGGGGGCCTACGGGTGGTGGATGCCAACTGGCCGACTTTGACCTCGACGGCATCGTCGGTGTACCCGACTTACTATTCCTGCTGGCCAACTGGGGGTGAGGTTGACGCGGCGTCGCCGGAATCCGGGCCGCGGAACGGTACGGCAAGATCGGCAGGCGATACCTGCTGGTCAACGAGCAGTGGACGATCCTCGATCTGCTGCGCTTCCTTGCCGAGGTGACAGGCCGTGTGGCGCCGCGGTGGCGCGTTCCTTACGGCGTCGCCTTGCTGTTTGCACATGCCGAGGAGTTGTGCTGCAGGTACGTCACCGGAAAAACACCCATGGCCACCGTGACGGGCGTTCAGCTCACCCAGCGGCCGTTTGTATTCGACGGCCATCAGTCCGCTAAGGATCTCGGATTGCAGGAGATGCGATCCTGCCGCGAGTCAATTGGCGAGTCTGTTCGTTGGTGCCATGACTCCGGGCACATCAAGGGCTAGTCGTTCGCCCTCGCGCGCCACTCGGCCGCCTTGGCCTGCCACCCACGCTCCGGATCGGTATCGGCGCGGGGATCGTAGAGAGCGGCGATTTCACGAGCAGCGTGTTCCGCAACCGGGTTCGTCGGGCCGGCCGCCTCTGTGACTGTGGAGAGGCGGGCTTCCAGCAGCAGCGTCCGGGCCGCACGGCGACCTCTACTGGCTGTTGTGGCTCGCCGGCGATGGCTGACGTGTTTCGCGCCCGCGCAACGCCGCCGCCTTGCGGGCTGGGTGCTGCCCCCACCAGAAAGGGGCGCGGTTACGGGACTGCAGTCGGCTTTTGAGGTTCAATCCTTGATCGGCGATGCTGGACGAGATGCGGATTGGACAATCCCGAGGCCCGCGGGCATGAAGTTGGCCTTGCCGCTACGCCGCGATCGCGGCGTCGTCGCGTCCTCGTCCGCATTCGGGGCACCCATGGTTCGGCAGGCCGCGGAGATCGTATCCGCACTTCGGGCACCAATGCCGACCCTGGAATCGCACGATCTCTCTCCGTAGGGACCTGATCCTCGACGCGGTGCGGACGATCAGGGCGACGTGCGTGAACATCAACACGATTCCCAGGAACTGCCAGCCCGTCGGGATCGTGGACTCCGCCTGGAAGACATACCAGAGCCAGACGCATTTCACGGGTGCCCAGATGATCCAGGCCAGCTGCAGCTGGCGGTCAGCGCGGTCCGGCGGCGCCGATTCAAGGACCTTGGTCGTCAGATGGCCCGCCATCGCCATGATTCCCTGCGAGCTGGCGATGAGCAGGAGCACATGGATCAACAAGAGCCCCAGCATGCCGACCTTGAAAGGCATGATGAGCTCGCACACGAGGGCGATCGGCACAAACACAATGGCCCCCAGCAAGGTATCCGGCCGCAGCAGGAGAAATCCCAAGAACCCGTGGGCGCCCGAGACGATCCGGCGCGGCGCTTGCTGGTGCAGCGGCTTGAGCATGCGCACCAGCCCACTGATGACGAATACGAGTGCCATCAGCCGAAGCAGGAAGATCATCACCACGCCTTCACCTTGCATGAAGTACATGATCGCGGGCGGCCCCATGAGCGCCACGGGCACGAACAGACCAAGCCCGACATTGAGCACACGCGCGCCGCGGACCAGAAAGCGGAGTTCGTTGTATGTCAGTTCGCAGCGCAATGCCGTGCCCCCGTGCGGGCAAATCGACCAGATCCGGCGCGGCGGTCAGCGGTTTCGGGCCGACGAACGACCGGTACGCCGCAATGAAGTGGATTCGGACTTTTCTTCTCGTCAACGCCGATATCGGACGGGCCGAAGGCCCCGTTTTCTCGACACCACTGACCTGATGCCAGGGACTCGCGTGGCGTTGATCGATCGAGAGGCCCGCTGGCACGGCCTGCCGATCCGTCAGACAAGATCCCAATGTCATTGTTTCGAAACTGAGCCCTTGCGTGGGCGGTTGTGCTGGTACAATGCGCGGCAGTCGTGCTGGGACGGAATCGGGTGAGGATGCACATCATGACGAGTGCTGTTCGTACTCACGCGGCGAAACGCTGGCGTGCGTGGTTGCCGCCTGCCTGCGGGGCGGCCTGCGTCTTTGGTCTCAGCGCGCACGCGGGACCGGTCCTGCCATCGACCGAAGAAGCCGTGGCGCGCGGGCTGGTCTACATGATGCAGCCGTACCCGCAGGCCGACGGCCTCCAGGGGTTCGGGTGCGGATTCGCGGATCTCGACGGTGACGGCGACAGCGACATCATCCTGCTGGGGGCGGCCAACGGCCGCGT
>JAZGCX010000159.1:0-11345 GCA_036477175.1 Phycisphaeraceae bacterium | reverse complement strand
ATCGGGCAAAGGTGTCGTTCCCGGTGGCGGCGCAGGTCTGGGCGATCTCGCATTCGTGAGGGGGGAAGATGTTGTCCTCGCCGCCGGTGTGGCTGGCGATCACGTCGCGGCCGAGCAGCGGCGTTGCCATGGCGGAGCATTCGATGTGCCAACCGGGGAAGCCGGTGCCCCAAGGCGAGTCCCACTTCATGAGGTGCGCAGGGTCGGGCTTCCATAGCAGGAAGTCGGCCGGATGGCGCTTGGCGGCCTGATGCTGGTCGAGGACACGCCCCCCGGCGCCGCCCCGCAGTTTATCCAGCGTGTTGCCGCTGAGTCGGCCGTATTCAGGGAAGCTCTCGACGCTGTAATAGACCGCCCCGTCGTCGGCGACGTAGGCGTGGTTTTTATTGATTAGCGTTTGGATCATGTCCTGCATGTGGCTGACGTGGTCGGTGGCGTGTGGCATGTGCTGGGGGTATTCGTCAGCGATCTTCAGGCCCAGCGCCTTGGCGTCTTTGAGGAAGGCGTCGGTGAAGAATCGGGCGACCTGGTGCGGGTCGTCGGGATTTTCGACGGTGGCCCGGCCGGCCTTTTTGGCCTGTTTGAGTTGTCGTGCGGCGAGCTGCATTTTGTCCTCGCCGCCGCCGTCGGCGAGCTGGTCCTCGGTCATGTGGCCGACGTCGGTGATGTTCATGACCTGATGGACGCGGTAGCCGGCCAGTTCGAGGAACCGCCGCAGGACGTCGGCGAAAACGAAGGCGCGGAAGTTGCCGATGTGGGCGTAGTCGTAGACGGTGGGCCCGCAGTTGTACATGTACACGTCGGGTGGGTCGATGGGCACAAACGTCTGCTCGCAGTGCGCCAGGGTGTTGAAAAACCGGATGTCCATGCGCGGGGGAGTTTAGCAGAACCGGCTTCCTGGGCCAGCCCAGAATCGCAGCGGTGTCAGCTTTCGCCGTTGCCGTTGGTCCCGTTCTTTGAGGCCGAGGAAAGCTCGACGCGCTCGATGCGGACGCGATTGACTTTGGTGCGTTCGGCATCGGTGACAGTGAAGCGGAGGTGCTGGACCTCGAACTGCTCGCCGACGTCGGGGATGTGTCCCAGCGTGGAGAACACGAAGCCGCCGACGGTGTCGTAGTCCTTGTCTTCGGGCAGGTGGACGTTCAACTGGTCGTTGAGGTCGTCGATGTAGACGCGGGCGTCGACTTCGAGCGTGTTCTGGTCGATTCTGTGGATGGTCGGCTCATCTTCGCGTGGTTCGTACTCGTCCTGGATTTCGCCGACGATTTCTTCAATGATGTCCTCGATGGTGACGAGGCCGGCGGTGCCGCCGTACTCGTCCAGCACGATGGCGATGTGGACCTTTCGGGTCTTGAACTCGGCCAACAATTCGCGGACCGACTTGGTCTCGGGCACCATCAGTGCTTCGCGCAGGACGTTGGGCAGCACGAACGGCTGATGGTTGCCGATGAAATGGATCAGGTCTTTGGCGTACAGCACGCCGACAATGTGGTCGAGGTTTTGCTCATAGACGGGGATGCGGCTGTGGCCTTCGTTGACGATGTAGGCCTTGATCTGGTCGAGCGTTGCGGTGGCGGGCAGGCCCTTGACCTCGGTGCGCGGGGTCATGATCTGGCCGGCGGTGGTGGAAGGGAACTCGACGACCGCCTCGAGCATCTGCTTCTGGGCGTCGTCGACGCGGCCACCCTCGCCGTTGTGTTCCTCAACGAACGAAAGGATCTGGTCGCTCAGTTCCTGGGGGACTTCGGTGCGTGCATCGGCGCCGGAGATGCGGCGGACGATCGGGTCGAATATGTGCAGGGCTTTGACGACGGGGTTGAATACGACCAGGCAGGCGGACAGCAGCGGCATCGATCGTGCCAGCAGGCGTTCGGGTTGATAGCGCGCCCAACTGGTGGGGATCGCAACGCCGAAGACGCTCACGAGGATTCCCGCGACAGCGAAGGCGGCGAGATACTGATAGCTTTGGTCCCATTGGCTGAAGCGGTTGGCAAACATGCTGATCATGGCTAACAGCACGACCAGGTTGAGGCACGTGCGGAACGTGCCGGCCATCAGCAGCATCCTGGGGGTCTGAGCGATGAATGGTTCGAACCGCTCGGTGCGGCCGCGCTCTTCGAGCAGCTCGAAAAGGCGCTTGCGGCTAAATGTCCTGAGTGCGACAGCGCAGGCGGCGAAGTAACAACTGATCAGGCACGCGGCCAGTGCAATCCATATTGCAGGCATGTTCACGCTTTGAAGTCCCGTCCATCCCCGGTTGATTCGATTGATCGTCGATCGTCGTCCGCACGACGATGACCCGTCGCCGCGCCGGGGGTCGCGGCGGCAGTTGATTCGTTGGCCGGCCTCACGGACGGTGGCCTTTCGGGTCGTACACGGGGCCGAGGCCGGCTTGCGTCAACAATTCATCTTCACGTCGGTGCATTCGAGCGGCGTGCTGGGGGTCGCAGTCGTCGTAGCCGATCAGGTGCAGCAGGCCGTGGACGGCGCACAGCAGCACTTCGAGTCTGGTGTCGTGGCCGTACGCTTGGGCATTGTGTGCGGCCTGGTCGAGGCAGATGACCAGGTCCGCTTCGACCGGGTCGGCCGGGTCGTCGCGGAGGTCAAAGCTGAGCACGTCGGTCGTGCCGGTGGCACCCTTGTACCGCTGTTGCAGGTCGGTCATCCGGTCATCACTAACCAGGGCGACGCTTAACTGGCCTCGGTGGACGCCCGCCAGTGAGGCGACACGGGCCAACTGGCGATCCAGCCACCCTTTTAAGGGGGGTTCGACATCTTCGGTGAGGAAGTTGAGTTCAACGGCCACAGACGGGCCTGGATCGCCCAGGTGCAAGTCATGGGGATTGGGGTTCGGGGGGGTGGGCCAATGGTCGGGCCCGTCAGCCGAGTCGCCCGAGCCGCTGTCGCTGGTATCGCTGGCGTCGGTCATGGCCGAGGACTGCAGATGTCTCTGCGGGCGATCAGGGACGTTCGCCGGGGCTGCCGCCGCGGTAATTGGCTGTGAATGACTTGAATGCGTCACGGACACAGTGAACTGTGGGCTCCTGCCTCAACGTCTGACCAGCCTCTTAGTATAGTCGCTGGCGGTTTGTGTACCAAGCCCGGCGGGACTGGAGACGCTCTGGACCATGTTCGGGAAGCCGCCGGCCTGGGGCAATCCCGATTCGTCGGGGCTACCGGCGTGGCAGCGGGCAATTGCGGCGTTTGACAAGGGTCACACAGTTGCCGCGATCGTTGAAGATGACCTGCGTCATGTAGGCCCGCATGAGCATGACGCCGCGGCCGTGGGGCCGTTCCAGGTTTTCATCCAGCGTCGGGTCGGGCACGGCGTCGGGGTTGAAGCCGGCGCCCTCATCGCAGACGCAGATGCGCACCCGTTCGTCGGTGATCTGGTAGTCGATAGTGATGTGTTTATGCGGGTCGTCGCGGTTGCCGTGGTGGATGGCGTTACTGAGCGCTTCGTCAAGGGCCAGTCGGATGGCGAAGCCTGCATCGTTGGTGAACCGGTGCGCCGCCGCCTCTTTCATGATCGTCTGTTGTGCCTGGTGCGCTTCGGACACTCGGCTGTGGATCACCAGCTTCTTCACGGGCGCATCACGCATTTTCCGGCCGACCACGAAGCCCCCTCGCCCAATGCTTTCGGCTCCAGATTACTTGAAACTGTTGACGGCCAGTTCGGCGTTGTCGTGGATCTGAAAAAGCTTGTTCAGCTTGGTGATCGTAAACACTTCGTAGATCTGCGGGTCGATGTTGGACAGCCGCAGTTGCCCGCCCTTCTGCCGCACCTTGTTGTTGATCGTGATCAGCGTGCCCAGCGCAGCCGACGACAGATGCTCGACATTCTCAAAGCTGATCAGTATCTTCGGGCTGGCCGTTGCGTCGATCAGCGCGGCGACTTCGTCACCGATCTGTTGAATGCCGGCCTCTTCGATGATGTTGCGATCGAGGAACTCGATGCGTGTGATGTTGCCGTCCTTGCGGACCACTAATCTTGAATCTTTTTTGCCGGGCATCAACGGGGTCTCCTGAACTAGGCCGGCTGCAAATGTAGCGCTGCGCTACGATAGTGTCAAGCAAAGCGAACCGGAGCTGCTCGCGGCCTCACGGCGGCATGACCGGCGTTCCCTGGTTGGGGCTGCCAGGGCGGGTCGCTGCACGATTGTGGTGATTCGGGTTGTCCCGCCGCCTGGTGAGGCTATTGCGACGGGCTGGGGGTGCTGCCGCCCGGAGCGGGCACACAAGCGGGACGCCGGGCGTGGCTCCGGCCAGCCATGCTTGGTAGACTCTCGTCAGAACCACCATTGGAGACTCGTGATGAACAAGTCCTACAAGCTCGCGTTGGTGTCCGCGGCGGTCTTGTGCGTCGTGGTCATCCTGTACTACCTGACACTGGATGGCTCCGACACCACCGCTCCGGCCGGCTCAGATGGTGACACGCCCATCGTTGATGCAAGTGACCGCGCGCCGCAACCCGGTGTCGCCCCTACGGACATCGGAGCGTTAACCGGCGAGGCCACCGGCTCCGATGAGCGGCGTCCCGGCGTCAATGACCTGCGGTTGCGCATCGACCGCATCCAGAACGCCGCTGGCACGAACACCCGGTCTGTGACGGCGGCCACAGGAACGACCGGGACCGCCGACCAAGGCCCCACCACGCTCACCCTCGGCGGCAGGACGGCCACGCCCGGCCCCACGACCGACACGACAGGCACCACCGCGCCGCCAAGCGCGACAACGCTCACGGCACCGCGGCGGTCCACGCGCTCGATTCTCCCGACGGCCCGCCGCGAAATCACCATGGCCAATGCGATGCCTCCCACCGCTGAGACCGTAGCCACGTCCGATCAGTTCATACGCATTGGTACTGTCACGCTACGCAGGACGCTCAAGACCTACACGATCAAGGGCGGCGACACGTTCAGCTCGATCGCCGTGGCGCTGTACGGCAGTGAACGGTGGTGGGTGGACATCGCGCAGGTCAATCCGACCGTCGATCCAACCAGGCTGAAGGTCGGCCAGATGATCAAGCTGCCTGACCGGCGCGATCTCGACGCGGCCGACGAACCCGCCCTACCGGCGCCGAGTGCCACGGTGACCTACACGATTCGCTCCCGCGACACACTCTCGTCGATCGCTGGGCACTACTACAACGACCCGAGTCTGTGGCGCGTGATCTACAACGCCAATCGACGCACAATCGGCCCGGACCCCGACCGGCTCAAGCCCGGCGATAAGATCAAGGTCCCACCGGCACCGGTTGGGGCCCGGTAGTGCGTTGGCGCAAATTCTCAGCGGACGCTTGGCAGCGTGTCGATCGTTCGCACCGAACGATCGCACCGATGCCCCGATAGTCGTGCCGTACCAGCCTCGGTTTCACAGCGCCCTTGACGGCCCAACCCTGGCCAACCCATCATCAGGATATGGCTGGAACCGATTCACTCGACTTCGACGTGGTGGTCTTCGGCGGCGGCGGGGCGGGGCTTTGGTTGCTCGACGCGTTGCACCGCCGCGGGCTGAGCGTGTGTCTGCTCGAAGCGGCCCAACTGGGCAGCGGCCAGACCATCGCGTCGCAGGGCATCATCCACGGTGGGCTCAAATACACGCTTGGGGACTTGTTTGCCCCATCGGCAAAGGCGATCAAGGCGATGCCCAACCGCTGGCGCGATTGTCTGGCCGGCAGCGGTCGACCGAACCTCGACCGCACCCGGCTGCGTGCCCGGTTCTGTTACCTTTGGCGGACCGGGTCAATCTCGTCGCGATTGGCCATGGCGGGGGCGAAGACCTTCCTGGATGTCCGCCCGCAGCCGGTGGAACGCGACCAGTGGCCGGCCGCGCTGGCCCACTGCCCGCAAGTGCTTCGCCTCGACGAGCAGGTCATCGACCCGGGCAGCTTCATCCGTAACTTGGCCGAACAGCACGGTGATCGGCTGTTCAAGATCGACGACCCGGCAGGGCTGGCGTTTGAGGTCACCGGCGCAAGAGGCGGCGGTCACGTCACCGCGGTGCGGATCACCCATCCCCGGGATCGTCGCGAGGTGAGGCTGTGTCCAAAGTTTGTCGTCTTTGCCGCCGGTCGCGGCAACGCCGCTCTGCGACAGCGTGTCGGGCTGAGCGCCGAGGTCATGCAGTGTCGGCCGCTGCACATGGTGATGCTGCGCGGTACACTGCCGGTGCTCAACGGCCATTGTGTGGACGGCGCCACAACGCGGGTGACGATCACCACTGACACGGACCCCGCCTCGGGCTCGAGCGTGTGGCAAGTCGGCGGTCAGGTCGCCGAAGACGGCGTTAAGATGGACCGTGCCGAGCTGGTGGCCCACGCCCACAGTGAACTGGAGGCATCGCTGCCGGGGATCGACCTGTCCGGCGCACAGTTCGCGTCGTTTCGGGTCGAACGCGCCTAAGCGGCCAGCGGCGGCCGCCGCCCCCACGACGCGCGCGTGCTGCGTGAGGGCAACGTCATTACTGCGTGGCCGACCAAACTCGCCCTCGCGCCGCGTCTGGCCGAGATGCTTCAGGGCGAGTTGACCGGGTTGTCATCAGGTCGAGCGATTCAGGAGCCGGTGCTGCCTGACTGGCCCCGGCCCAACGTGGCACAACCGCCATGGGAGATCGAATCACAGTGGATCGCCAACGGTTAGGACGAAGCGGGCTGGAGGTGTCGCCCATCGGGTTCGGCGGATTCAAGATCGGCCGAAACCAGGGCATCAAGTATGCCGAGTCCTATGAATTACCGTCCGACGAGCAGGTGGACCGCTTGCTGGGGGCGATGTTGGACATTGGCATCAACTATTTCGACACCGCGCCGGCGTACGGGCTCAGCGAACAGCGCATCGGCCAGGCCATCTCGCACCGCCGCAACGATCTTGTGATCTCGACGAAGGTCGGCGAACGCTTCGAAGCCGGACAATCGACCTACGACTATTCGACTGACGCGGTCCGACAAAGCATCGAACGAAGCCTTCGCCGTCTGCGGACCGACGTGCTCGACCTGGTTTTCGTGCACTGCGGCGGCAACGACCTGGCGATCCTCACCGACACCGACATCGTGGCTGACCTGCAACACCTGCGGGAGCGCGGCCTGATCGGGGCGATCGGCATATCGGGTAAGACGCCGGAAGGCGCCAAGGCGGCGCTGGCGTGGGCGGACGTGATCATGGTCGAGCATCATATGGAGAACCGCTCCCACGAGGCGGTCATGGTCGAAGCGGCGTCGGCGGGCGTCGGCGTGGTGGTGAAAAAGGGGCTCGGCTCGGGCAGGCTGGTGCCAGCCGATGCGGTTCGCTTCGTGCTCGACAACCCGGCGGTGGGCAGCCTCCTGATCGGCAGTCTGGACCTGGAGCACATGCGGCACAACGTGGCCGTGGCCCAGCAGGTCCGGCCGAAATCCAGGACCGGTTGCGTGAACCGGGCGAAGCGGTGAGCCGGACACGGGTGCCGCTGCCTGTGGGCCCAAACAATTTTTTCGGCGTGTTAAATTTATTTTGGACCGTTTGCCCGGTCGATGTTATAATTAGGGGTGGAGGAGACTGACAAGTAAAGATTGCTTTTCGTCTGCGGGGTTCGCGCACGATGTTGATTTTGCTTGAACCTTTGTAAAACCCCAAGGGAGCCGCGCTGGACGCGATGGTCAAGCCTCCTCTGAGTGGAAGGCCGGGTCGATCCGGCAAACGCACCCACCTTGACTTGGGGTTCGAGCAAAACCGTCGAGCGGCCCAGGTGGATGAGAAGTGATCTGTGCAAAAAACGGCCCGCTCCCGGCGGGCCGTTTTGCTTGGCATACAATGTCCGTAATGCCCGCCGACCCCAACAACCCGTCATCCACCAGTGACCTGGTCGATCGAATCGTCGCCAGCTACAAGGCGGACGAACGCACCCACCACCTCGACGCGACCTTCCTGCCCAACCGCGTTCGCACCACCGAAGCCCTCGAACTGCTGAGGCGGCTGATCTTTCCCGGCTTCTTTGATGAGCAGCGCCTGACCACCGACACGATTCACTACCACGTCGGCGACCTGGTGACGCGCGTCCGCGATGTGCTGGCCGAGCAGGTCCGTCAGACGATCCGTTACGAGCGGAACCGTGCCGGCGGCAAGGATGACGAGCACGACGGGTGCGACGAACAGGCCCAGCGGATCACCACGACACTGCTCGAGCGTATCCCGGAGCTCCGCCGCCTGCTGACTTTGGATGTGCAGGCCGCCTTTGATGGCGATCCCGCCGCCATCAGCACCGATGAGACCATCTTCTGCTACCCCGGTGTCGATGCCATCTTTACGTATCGGGTCGCCCACGAGCTGTGGGAGCTTGGCGTGCCGCTGCTGGCTCGCATCATGACCGAGTACGCCCACAACGAAACCGGCATCGACATTCACCCCGGGGCCACCATCGGCGAATCCTTTTTCATCGATCACGGCACCGGCGTGGTCGTCGGCGAAACCACCGTCATCGGCGACCGCGTCAAGCTTTACCAGGGCGTCACGCTCGGTGCTCTTTCGACAAAAGGCGGCCAATCATGGCGCGGCCGCAGACGACACCCGACCCTCGAGGACGACGTGACGATCTATGGCGGGGCGATTATCCTCGGCGGCAACACGGTCATCGGCCACGGTGCCGTTGTCGGTGGTTCGGTCTTCCTTACCAGCTCCGTTCCGGCCGAGCACACCGTCACGATGAGCAGGCAGGAGTTAGAGATCAAGCCGCTGCGCCGGAGCAAGTCCACCGGCCGCAAACGCGACCAAACCGCCACGTCCACCACAGCCGATCCCCAAACATAACCCGGGCGCGATATGATGACGGTTCGCATCGCGTGAACGCAACGGACAAACGGCCACCTTGACGCCAACCGCATTGGCTCAGCCAGGATGTCGAATGCACGAAGCCCCGCAGATTAATTTTGACGAGCCGATGCCGCTGTTTCCCCTGCCCAACTGCGTGCTGCTGCCGCACGCGACGATTCCGCTGCACATCTTTGAGCCGCGGTACCAAGCCATGACCGAAGACGCGCTGGCTTCGCGGAGCCTGATCGCGATGGCCAGCTTCGAGGGCAATGACTGGAAGCAAAACTACGACGGCAAGCCGCCTTTGCGCCCGCACGTCTGCATCGGCTACATCGTTCGCCATGAAAAGCTGCGCGACGGCCGGTACAACATGCTGCTACAGGGCCTGTGCCGGGCCCAGATCGTCGAGGAGCTGCCGTGCGAATCGTATCGCCTGGGCGTGCTCGAACCGACCGAGCCAAATCCCGTCATGGAAATCGACCTGGGCGAACACCGGCAACGGATCGAACGACTGCTCGGCGACGACCTGCTCAAGCAGCTTGCCTCGGTCAGCGCGATCCACAACTGGCTCAGCGGCGAAATCCCCACCACCGCACTGATTGACCTGGCAATCATGGCCATTTGCGACGACCTCGACGAGCGCTACAGCATGCTGGTCGAGACCGACGCGGCCGCCCGCAGCCACTGGCTCGAACGTGTCCTTCGCCGGATGCGGGCTACCCTTGCCCTGGCGGATCGCATCGGGCCCAGCAAATCAGCCGACGGCTTGTGCCTCAACTGATTCGACACCCCGCCGCACAACTGGTGGCGATGGGCGTCCGGCCGCCGCGGCTATACTTGGATAATCAATGTCAGGCAAGACCTCCCACATTGAAGCGCCCGCTGCGGATGATCCGTTGCTCGACGATCTGACCGAGCCACAGCGGCGAGCGGTGACACACGTGGACGGGCCGTTGCTGGTCCTGGCCGGCGCCGGGTCGGGCAAGACCCGCGTGATCACGCGGCGGGTTGCTCGCCTGATCCTTCGTGTCGGCATCGCGCCGTGGAACGTGTTGGCGATCACGTTCACCAACAAGGCGGCCGGCGAGATGCGCGACCGTCTGGGATCGCTTCTGTCCGAGCGCCAGGCCCGCGCCGTGGCCGCCTGCACGTTTCACAGCCTCTGCGCCAGACGCATCCGCGAATACGCCGATCGGCTTGATCTGCCGACCGGCTACTCCATTTACGACACGGCCGACCAGGACCGTGCGCTCAAGCAGGTGCTCGAAGCCCTCGAGATCAGCCCGGACAACTTTCCGCCGGCGAAGGTGCTCTCGGTGATCAGCAATGCCAAGAACGAACTGATCGACGCCGAGGCGTTCGCCGCCGCCGCGACGGGGTTCTACGACCGCACCGTGGCCCGTATCTACACCAAGTACCAGAACACCCTTATCGCCAACCACGCCCTCGACTTCGACGATCTGCTGCTGGTGACCGTTCGCCTGTTCAAGCAGCACCCCGATGTGCTCGCCGAGCTGCGCGACCGCTATCAATACATCCTCATCGATGAGTATCAGGACACCAACCACGCTCAGTTTGTGATCGCCGACGCACTGGCGGCCGAGCACAAGAACATCTGTGCCACCGGTGACCCGGACCAGTCGATCTATGCCTGGCGCGGTGCGAACATCCGCAACATTCTTGAGTTCGAGAGCCACTACCCTGATGCCACTGTCGTTCGGCTCGAACAGAACTACCGTTCGACGAAGCACATCCTCGCCGTAGCCGATCGGCTGATCCAACACAACACGCAGCGTAAGCACAAGGCGCTGTGGACCGACAACGAGGACGGCGAGCCCGTGACGCTGGTCGTGTGTTTGGCCGAACACGAAGAGGCCAGGTGGGTGGTCGATCAGTTCCGCGACCTGCGTGACCAGCGGCGCATGCCTTGGCGCGACATGGCGGTGTTTTACCGGGTCAACTCGCTCAGCCGCGTGATCGAGGACGAACTGCGAAATAGCGGCATCCCCTACCAGATCGCGCGCGGTACGGCGTTCTATGAGCGAAAGGAGATCAAAGACGCCGTGGCATACCTGCGCGTGATCGCCAACCCGGCCGACAGCGTGAATCTGTTGCGCATCATCAACACGCCGGCACGCGGCATCAGTCCCGCCACCGTTAAGGCGATGCGGTCGCATGTTGTATCAACCGGTATGGGACTCGATCAGGTTTTACAGGCCCCTGCCGACGTGAAAGGCCTCAACGCCCGCGCGGTCGCGGCGGTGCAACAATTTGCCAAACTCCTGCAAACATGGCGGGGGCAAACCGACTCGATCGAAACATCCTTGCGAACGTTTGTGGAGCAGGTGCTGGCCGAGTCCGGGCTGCAAAAGTATTACAGCAACGACAAAACCGATCCGGACCAGGAACGGCTGATGAACCTGGGCGAACTGGTCAGCTCCGCACAACAGTTTGAGGATGAGATCGCCTACGACGACGTGGACAACCGCGCCGAGCAGCCGCTGGCGCGTCGGCTGGAAGCCTACCTCGAACGGATCAGCCTTGTCAGCGACGTGGACACCCTCG
>JAZGCX010000158.1:0-2201 GCA_036477175.1 Phycisphaeraceae bacterium | reverse complement strand
ACGCTGTCAAACACCGCGTCCACGGCCACGCCGGCGAGCTGTTTCTGCTCCGAGATCGGGATGCCCAGCTTCTCGTACGTCTCCAGCAGCTTCGGATCGACTTCGTCCAGACTGCCCAACTGTTTCTTTTGCTTGGGGGCCGAGTAGTAGCTGATCGCCTGGTAGTCGATCGGGCCGTAGCTGTAGGGCAGGAACGGCCAGTGCGGCTCTTGCATTGTCTGCCAGTGCCGATACGCCTTCAGCCGCCAGTCAAGCAGCCACTGCGGCTCGTTCTTCTTGCCCGAGATGAGGCGGATGACGCCTTCGTTCAACCCGGGCGGCATCGAATCCTGTTCGATGTCGGTCACGAAGCCGTACTTGTATTTCCTCTTGGCCAGTTCCTCGATAGTGGAAGTGGTCGTGGTCATGGTAACTCCTCGACATGTTCGTGCACCGCGATGCCGACCAGGGGCACGGGCACGTCCACGTCTGACTTCAGCAGGTCCTCAAGTGTGACCTGATCCAGGAACGCAATGACGCGTTGGTTAAGCCGACGGATCGCATCGGTGATCGGACAGTGATTCATCAGTTGGCAAGCCAGGCACGTGTCGTCTTCATCTTCCTGACAGCAAAGAGCTATCTGTACGGGTCCTTCGATTGCATCGACGACGCGGGCGATGGTGAGCTGGTCGGGCCGTTGCACGAGGCTGTACCCGCCTTGTGGCCCGCGTGTCGATGCGACAATCCCCGCATGGTGCAAGCGCTTCAGCACGCTCATTATCAGCGGCAGCGGCAACGCGTACGCCTCAGCGATCCGCCGGGCGCTAACGGTCCCGCCTTGAGCGCGGGTCTGCTCCGCCAATCGCGCTAGCGCCACCAGCGCATAGTCGGTTTTTCGGCTAAGACCCAGCATCTCGATCGCTCCCAAGGGGTAGGCCGCCCCAGCCCGATATAAATAGGTCCAAATCGGTCCTATTTCAACCCCTATCGTCGGTTATTTTCGTGATGAATACAAGTCTCTTTATTTCAAGCAATTACACCCCATGGCCAAATCACACGATCCCGGCCCGGTCCCGGTCATCGGTAGGATTCCCACCTGCTGATTGGCTCACCCGCAGGTGCCGGTCACAGTGTCACGGGCCGGCCGCTGGGGACGCTGGCGCCCTCGGCCTCCACGATCCGGATCGATTCGACCGCGTCCTGCGCCGTGACGGTGTTCGGCTTGTGGTTGTCCTGCACGCACGAGACGAAGTAGCGCAGTTCGTTCAGGTAACCGTCGCCGCCATCACACGCGATCGACTCGCGCTTGCCGTTGCGCGAAACGATCAGCGGATCGGGCCGTGAAATGTCAAAGTCGGCGGTGGCATTCTCGAAGTTCACCGTGTACCGCATCGTGAACCCGGACCCGTCCGACAGACACCACCCGCCCTCGGCATACACCACAGGCACCTCGTCATAAATGTATTGCGTCAGGACGTGGTCGATCTCGCTTGTCGTCTTGCTGTAACCGCGGCTGCTCACCGCATTGGGTTTGCCAAACAAGTAATAGACAAAGTCGGTGTCGTGGATGTGCACGTCGAGCAGCGCACCGCCTGACATCTGCCCATTGTGGAACCACCCCGGTGGCATCGACGCCATCCGTCGAAACGTGGCAGCCAGAACCTTACCGTATCGGCCGTCAGATACCGCCTGCTTTAGCCACGCCCACTGCGGCCAGAACCGCATGCACATCGCCGGCATGAACAATCCCTCGGCATTGGCGGCCGCGTCGGCGATCTGCTGAGCGTCGCCCGAGGTGCGGGCCAGCGGTTTCTCAATCAACACGTGCTTGCCCGAGGTGAGTGCCGCGATCGCCGCCTCCTTGTGCGCCGGGGTCGGCAGGCAGATGTCCACCACGTCCACTTCGTCCATCGCAAGCATCTCGCGGTAGTCCGTCATCCCTTTGATCCGATCCATCGGCAGTTGGGCAGGCCGGCCCTTGCCGATGTTGCCCCAGACGCCGCTCAAGTCGCCGCCAGCCCGCTTGGCGTCGGCGTCGGCGATGGCTACCACCCGGGCGCCGTCGATCTTCTCGTACGCCTCATAGTGCGTCTTGCCCATGAAACCCAGGCCAACGATCCCAACGCGAACCATGGCACACACTCCCAGCAGGCAAAACCACACAATAAAACCGACCTGACGCCGCGGCGCCGGACGGGCAGGGTAGCCTCTGACACGCCCGC
>JAZGCX010000157.1:0-3848 GCA_036477175.1 Phycisphaeraceae bacterium | reverse complement strand
GACGTTGACGTCGCCGGCCACTGAGCCGTTGAGCCGTATCGAGCCAAAGTTGATGTTCGTGTCGCCGGTGAGGGTGTTCATGCCGCTCAGCGTCAGTGTCCCTGTTCCGAGTTTGGTCAGACTGCCGCCGGCGCCGCTGATCACGCCCGCATAGGTCGTACTGTTGGCGTCACCGACGGTCAGCGTGTTCGTGGTGAGGATCACGTTGCCGCCCGTGGCACCGCCGCCGGCCAGCGATCCGATCGTCTCACTGCTGTTCAGGAACAAGTTGGTCGCAGCCACGTCGGCCAGTATCACCGCGACCGTGTCCACCAGGACAGAGCCGCCCAACAGCGTTAGCGTACCGGCGTTGATGGTGGTGGCCCCCGTGTACGTGTTGACCCCAGACAACCTCAGGGACTGTGTTCCGGCTTTGGTCAGGCCTGTGCCCCCGGCACCGCTGATCACTCCGGAGATGGTGGTCGTCCCCGTATTCGTCGTGGTGATCGTCCGTGTCGCACCGCCCAGGTCCATCGTGCCGGCGAAAGTCATCACCTCAGACCCGGAGACGGTGAAGTCGCCGCCCACTACCACGGCGTTGGCGATCGTGCGTGGCCCGGGGACCACGGCGGTGTCGGCCAGCACGGCCCCGGCGTTGATCGTGAACAGGCCGGTGCCCAGGGCGTTGTCATGGCCCAGTGCGAGTGTGCCCGCGTTGAGCGTCGTGCCCCCCACATAGGTGTTGTTCCCCCGCAGCGTCAGTGTGCCTGCTCCCTCTTTGACCAGCTTACCGTTGATGTTGATGATCGTGCCGCTAAAGAGCGTAGACTGGCCGTTACCACCGACGGTCAGTGTGTTCGAGTTGAGGTCCACGGTGCCGCCCGCGCCACCGCCGCCGGTAAGCGAGCCGATCGTCTCATCGTTGTTCAGGAGCAGCGTGGCCCCGGCTACGTTGGCTATGAATACCCCGCTCGTGTCCGCCAGGGCAGCGCCGCCGGTCAGTGCCAGCGTCCCGGCGTTGATGGTGGTTCGCCCCGTGTACGTATTGGCCCCAGCCAACTCCAGCGTCCCGGTTCCGACCTTGGTCAGGGCAAGGGGGCTGGTACCGCTGATCACGCCCGCATAGGTCGTACTGGTGGCGTCCCCGACGGTCAGCGTGTTCCCGCCGAGGAGACTCACGTTGCCGCCCAAGGCGCCGCCGCCCGCCAGCGATCCGATCGTCTCATCGCCGCCGGCCAGTTGTAGTTGGGCCCCAGCCACGTTGGCCAGTGTCACCGCGCTCGTGTCCGGCACGGCATTGCCGCCCACGAGCTGGAGGTTACCGGCGTTGATGGTGGTGGGCCCCGTGTACGTGTTGGCCCCGGACAACCTCACGGCCGCTGCTCCGGCCTTGGTCAGGCCTCCGGCGCCGCTGATCACACCGCCCACGATCAGACTCCCCGTGTTGGCGGTAAGCAGCAAACTCGCCCCGCCGATGACAAGATTGTTATTGATTGTTTGAGTGTTGCCGCTCAGGTTCGTCACCGTGGCGGCACCGGTGAAGGTCAGATTGCTGCCCCCGAGGGTGAACGCACCGGCCGTGGCGGCGAAATCGATACTCTCGACACCTGAATGAGGCACGTCGGCATTGGGCGTCAGACGTACCGCGCCATCAAAGACCAATGCCCCCGTCGCCGCGGGGTTGGGGGCGGTGTTATCAAGCCAGTTCGCTCCCGTTGTCCAGTTGTCATCGGCGCCACCCCCGTCCCATGTATCTTGAGGCAAAGCATTGAAGACTTCGCCGCTCAGTTGCAGCGTCAACGTTGTGCCATTGGTTGCGCCTGACAAGTTCTCATCTGAAACCCCTAGGAAGTACGTCGCGTTGAACGTCCCGATGGTGGAGGTATCCAGCATCACATTGAACTGCTGCTCGCCGCCGGCCGCCAGGCCGCTGAACGTCGTCAGGTCCGTCGTCAGCGTGGCGATGTCGCCGGTACCCAAGAGACTGTCAAGGTCCAACGCTGCGGTAAACCCGACAGCCGCTTCAAGATTGAACAGACTCGTCAACTGGCTTTGCACACCGCTACCCAGCGCGATTGTGCCGAAGTCGATGTTCAAAAAGTCGATGTTACTAAGCGAATTGAACGAGCCTTCGGAGTGATCCAGCACGTTGTAGGCGACGTTGTCGGCGAACACGCTGTTGGCGGCCGCCTGACTGGAGCTGGTGACATCGACCTGTCCGCTCTTGGCGCCGGCTGTGGCGGTATCCAGTGCAATCGCATGCACGTTGCCACCTCCCAGCGCCGGGTCGATGCCGCTGTCAGAACCCGTGACGGCACCGGAACCGCTGATGGCATAATCCAGCTCATCGGCACCAAGGACATGGACCACGCTTGCCGTGTTCTCCACGGTTACATCCGCATTCAAGGTTGCACCGACAATGACCGAACCGGCCACCGGAGCGACTGATGCAGTCATCTTGGCCGGTAGTTGATAATCGACGACCACCGGCAGGTGATCGCTGACGTGGGCCAGGGCGTCGAGCTGAGCGTTGGTGAGCGGGTAGGTGTTGCTGCCATTGTTGATCGCCACGTTGAAGGTCGTTCCGTTATTGCCGAAGGCGTGGTAAGAGCCGCTGATGTAGCTGAGCCCCTCGTTGTCGAGGAACTCGCCGGTGACAAGCTGGAAGTCGAAGCGGTCGTCCATTCCGAAGGTGGTCAGGCCGTCGCTGCCGTCGTGGGGGCTCTGGGTGTGGACCGCGGCGAAGGCGGCGTTGTTGTTCCAGTTCCCCGGGGTACTGATCGGGTCAAACGCCTGCCCGTTTCCGGCGCTCAGGAGGGTCTGGTACATCGCTTCGGAACTGGTGCGGATGTTGAAGTCACCGGCGTAGATCGCGTGGGTGCCCTGTCCCAGCGCGTCCGAGTCGTTGCGAACGGTGTTGGCTTCGAAGTCGCGCCGAGCCTCGTTAGTCGCACCGGTGCTGGCCTTGTAATGGTCGTTGTAGACGTAGAAGTCGGCCGAGGCGTCGTACCCGACCGGACGCAACTGATAACGTGAGCTCTGCCTCGCCGCGGCGGAGCTCCCGGTCGTGCCGAAGGCCTTCTCGTCGATCAGCGTCAGCGTGTTGGTGTTGTAGATCATCGTCTGGCGGATGTTGAGGGCGAAGTTGGGGAGTGTGATGACGGTGCTGTGGGCGTAGGTCCCTGCGCCGTAGATCCCGTCGAGCAGGTCGACGAAGTCCTGGGTTGTCGTGGACGGGTCGTCGTGCTCCTGGAAGATCAATACGTCGATGGGTCGGGCGAATCCGTTGGTCACTTCATCGCCGATCGCCTGCAGCACCAGGTCCATCCCGGTGCGGGGGTTAGGGTCGTTGCCGCTGGGAAAGGTGCCGTTGGCGGTGTTGTAGGTGACGATGCGGAGCTGGCCCCACACTTCACTTTGAACAATTGCCGTGCACGCGACCGCGACAACGATCAGCGTCCACGCGCTGACGTGAACGCGTAGCGCCCGTTTCCCTTCGGCACGATTGGTTGACGGGTTCGGGTTCGCTTTCGGCTCGCTCATCAGATTCCGCTCCGGTTGCGTGCACGACGGCTGCGGACGTGGGAGCCGGCCAGCGTTTTCGGACACGAGAATTATAGCGTCTCAATCGAGGGGGGCTGCCACCGGATACACCTCGGCCACATCGGTAGGGCCGGCTCGCGTGTCAGGTCATCCCGCCGGAGCGGGCGGGCCTGATGACATTGACATCAGACAACCCGTCGTCGTCGCCGCAGCATCGTGAGTGCACCCAGGGCCAGCAGGGCGAGCGTCGCCGGTTCGGGCACCGCTGCGGGCGCCGCGACAAAGCCGAAGTTGGTCTGCAGGATCCCGAAGTCAGCGAACGAGAC
>JAZGCX010000156.1:0-16285 GCA_036477175.1 Phycisphaeraceae bacterium | reverse complement strand
GACCGCCTCGAAGACGCCGGTTTTGAACACTACGAGATCAGCAACTGGGCACGATTACCCAAATCCGCAATCCGCAAGTCGCAATCCGAAATATCTGCCCGCCGCTGCCAACACAACATGGTCTACTGGACGAATCAGAACTGGTTGGGCGTCGGCCCCGGCGCCGCCAGTCACGTCGATGGCCACCGATGGAAGAACGAGCCCCATCTTGGCCGCTATATCGCCGCTGCGCCCACGCCCCCGACCGTCGATCACGAAACGCTGCCCCAAGAGCGTCGCATCGGCGAACGGCTCATGCTCGCTCTCCGATTACGCCAAGGCGTCGCATTCGATTGGCTAAATGCCAACCTTGACACGGACGACCCGCGGTGGTCCACGTTCGATGAACTAATCAACCTCGGCATGCTCGAACGCACCGAAACCCACCTGCGCCTGACGCGCAAAGGCCTGTTCGTCGCCGATAGCATCATTGGCCGATTATTGTGATTTAAGTGAGCGATGGCTCAATGATGGGCGTGGTCGTCGCGGCCGTGTGCATGCTCGTCTGCCGGATCGGGCGGCTCGGGACCGCGAAGGGCCAGCGCAGGGATGCCCAGCACGATGGCTGCGATGAACAGCCCCGCGGCTGCGTACATAACCGGCCGAATGAAAGGCACGTCGTTGGCGCCCGGCACCAGGTCCCGGGCTGCCTGCGGACCGTGGGCATCGGCCTCCGATGGATTGCTATGACCGGGGCCGGATTCGGATGGATGCGCCTGGCCGGAAGTGGCCTGGTCGTGCGGATCGTCTGCGAGGGAAATGCTTGCGCCCGGCAGCAGGTGTCCTGCGGTGCCCGCGATGTACCAGCCCAGGGCCAGGCCAAGGACAACGGCCAGCGTCCGGCGTGTGAAACGGCTCATCCGTGTTTCTCTACAGCGAATCCGAGTGGTTGGATCGGCTCAACCTATTGGCGCTGAAAGTATACCGGATTCGGGCGGGCCGGCGCGTCAGCGGCGTTTCCTCTTGCGTTGCTTGAATTGTCGGTGTTTGGCCTGTTTGCTTTCGGTCGCGGCGCGGGCGCGGCGTTGCTTGCGGGACAGATGCCGATCGCCGGTCCCGTCACCGCCGCCGGCGTGCTGGGCGGATTCGAGGTCGGCGCGCTGCTCAGCGGTCCCGCGGCTGGCGGCCGAATCCGCCGCCTCACTGGTCGCCCCGGTCCGGGCGCCCACCAGCGACCGGGCCTCGGCGTGCGACGCCTGCTGCTCGGACCCGTAAGCGCTGCGCGCCTCAACGTTTGGTGTCAGCTTCGCCCGGAAGATCAGCTCGGTGACCCGATCCCGCATCGCCTTCTGCATCTGGGCAAACTGATTGGCCCCTTCACGCTTGTACTCGATCCGCGGGTCCTTCTCCGCATAGCCACGCAGGCCCACCGAATCCTTGAGCTGGTCCATCGAGTAGAGGTGGTCCTTCCAACTGTGATCGAGAATCTGTAGAAGGACAAATCGTTCGAGTTGCGTCAGCTCCGAACGGAAAAAGGCTCGGGCCTTTCGGCTCAACACCTCGCGTCGTTGAAGCTCGTCCGTCAGTTCGTCGGCGCTAATCCGCACCGCGAACCGCTTGTTCGCCCAATCAGCCAGGTCTTCCACACTGTTGCTGTGCCCGGCAATCGCCTCGTCGATGGCCGATTCGAGTTTCCCGCCGGTCAGCCATTGCTCATTGGCGCTGGTCAGGACGGCCCGCAGTTCCTGGCCGGTCATCTTGGTGACCTGTTCGGGTGCCCAGCCCAACTCGAACCGCTGGTTGGCCCAGGCGCACAACTGCTCGGCTGCCCACACCCCATCCTGCTGCGCGGTCTGGAAGGTCATCCCCAGTATGAAATCAACCGGGTAGTTGATCTCACGTCGGCGGTACGCCTCGCGTGCCCGCTGGAGGATCTGATCCGCCGCCTCGTTCGGGCTCAACTCGGCCAACTCCTGCGGCACCAGCTCAACGCCGAACTTCTGCCGCGCCCAGTGCGCCAGGTCCTTGGGGGCATACAGCGGGTCAAGGAACTTCTCCACGCCTGCCAGGTCCTTGCGCTCGACCTGTTCGTACGCCGCGTCCGTCAGCAGCGACTTGACCTCGACCACGTTCATCTGCCGAAGCTGGTTCTGCTTCAGGTCCACGCTGAACCGGCTCATCGCCCAGGCGCTGAGCCCGCGCAGGTCCCACTCCTGAGGCGGCACGTCATGGGACATGTATTCACCCAGCGTCACGTCGATGATCAAGGCGACATCGCTGCGCGCCTCCTTGCGGATCTGTCCCTGCAGCTCCGCCAGCCCGTTGAGCCGCAACTTGCCCGGCTCCACGCTTACGTCCAGCCCGCCAAAGGCGGACCGGCACCACTCGGCGACCTGCGTCTGTACGTACTCCTTGCCGAGGTACGTCGCCACCGCGTCGTCCACCGCCTCGGCGATGTAGTCGAAGATGATCGAGTCGATGTTGCGGCCTTCCAGCACGTCCTGGCGGGTGCCGTAGAAGGTGTTCCGCTGGTACTCCATCACCTCGTCATATTCGAGCAGGTTCTTGCGGATCTCATAGTTGCGCTCCTCGACCTTCCGCTGCGCCCGCTCGACACTCTTGGTGATCCAGCGGTGCTCGATCGCATCGCCCTCCTTCATGCCCAGCTTCGACAGGGCGGTCATCGTGGTCTTGCCGGCAAACATCTGCATCAGCTCGTCCTCCAGGCTGATGAAGAATCGCGATGAACCCTGATCGCCCTGCCGCCCGGAGCGGCCACGCAGTTGGTTGTCGATCCGGCGTGCCTCGTGCCGCTCGGTGCCGACAATGTGCAGCCCGCCCATCTGTTCGACGTGCTGATATAGCTGCAGCCGATGCAGGCGAAACTCGGGCACCTGGTCGAGCAGGTCCGCGCACTGGTCGGCCGACATCCTGGCGGCCTTGGCCGGGTCCACGAACGTCTCGGTCTGAGCCCAGCGGCGCAGCAGCTTGAGTCGAATCTCGTCGTCGCTCATCGCCTGGGCATCTTTGGGCTTGAGCCCCAGGACAACGTGGGCCAGGTGACGGTAGCACATCGCGATCAATTCATCGTCACCGTTCGCCGGCGCGGCGGTCTTGGGCAGCAGGTTGCGCTGCTGCCAGTGGCGGATCAGATCGGCCCGGTTGATCGGCGCGAGCTTGATGTCGGTGCCGCGGCCGGCCATGTTCGTCGCAATCATCACCGCGCCCAGTTCGCCGGCATGTTCGACGATGTGGGCTTCGCGCTCGTGCTGCTTGGCGTTGAGCACCTCGTGCTGGACGCCGTGCTTTTTGGTCAGCATCTGCGAGAGCGTCTCGTTCTTTTCGACACTGGTGGTCCCGACCAACACCGGCCGCCCAACGTCGTGGGTTTTCTTGATCTCGTCGAGGATCGCACTCCATTTATCCTTAGCCGAGAGGAAGATCAGGTCATTGCGGTCCCCGCGGATCACCGACACGTTCGTCGGGATGCATACGACGTCGAGCTTGTAGATCTCGTTAAACTCGGTCGCCTCGGTAATGGCCGTGCCGGTCATCCCCGCCAGCCGTTTGTACAGTTTGAAAAAGTTCTGGATGGTGACGGTGGCGAGGGTCTGCGTCTCCTGCTTGATCTTGACATTTTCCTTGGACTCGACCGCTTGGTGCAGCCCGTCGGACCACTGCCGGCCGATCATCAATCGACCGGTAAACTCGTCAACGATGATCACGTCGCCGTTCTGGACGACGTAATCCTTGTCCCGCTGGTACACGACGTGTGCGCGGAGGGCGTTTTCCAGCAGGTGGGGGAAGTCCATGTTGTTGCCGACGTAGAACGAGCCGATGCCGGCCTGCTTCTGCGCCTCGGCAACGCCTTCGTGGGTCAGATGCGAGGCCTTCTTTTCCCGCTCCACTTCGTAGTATTGGACGTGTCTGTCGCGCTCGGCCTCGAGGCCGGGCAGTTGCTCCTCCAGGCGCTTCATCTGCTCGCGCATGGTCGGGACCTTCGACTTGTCGCGCGCATTGCGGATGTCGCCTTCCAGACCCTTGATCCGCATTTGCGCCTGCTCGAACCGCTGGTTGACGGCATCCCAATCGCGCTGCTTCTGGATCAGGTGGCTGGCGACGGCGTCGCCCATCGCGTAGCGCGGGGTGTCCTCGTGCGCGGGTCCCGAGATAATCAGTGGCGTACGGGCCTCGTCGACTAAGATCGAGTCCACCTCGTCGATGATGCAGAAATCCCGCCTTTTCTGCACCTGCTCCGCTGTGCTCAGCTTCATGTTGTCGCGCAGGTAATCGAAACCAAACTCGCTGTTGGTGCCGTACACCACATTGCACTGATACGCCTTGGCCTTTTCTTCCGGCGGCTGCATGTGGTACGGGTGGATCGCACCGACGGTCAGACCAAGGTGGTAATAGAACGGAAAAACCCAGTCGCGGTCGCGCTGCACAAGGTAATCATTGACCGTAACGACATGGCACTGCAGACCCTCCAGAGCCGCCACGTAACACGCCAGGGGCGCGACAATGGTCTTGCCCTCGCCGGTCTTCATCTCGGCAATCCTGCCTTCGCCGAGCACCATCCCGCCAATCAGTTGCACGTCGAATGGCCGGGCCCGGAACGGGGGCCGGCTGGTCGGATACAGTTCACGCACCGCTTCGTACAGGTCGACGGGGATCTCAACCTGCATCCACGTGGGCACCGGCTCGCTCTGGCCGCGCACCTCGATCGGCGGCAAATCCTCCATCTTCCGCAACACCTGGTTGTACAGCGGCCGGGCCGATTCAGGCAGCGTCTGTGGGTCGAACTGGTGTTCGGGGTTAAAGATGTTGCGGATGCCCACCGCCCGGTCCATCACCTCGCGGGTCACGGCCATGATCTCGGGCAACATGGCGGCGACTCGTTCACCCTCGGCCGATCGCCTCTGGAACTCGGCGGTCTTGGCCCAGAGTTGCGGGTCGGTGAGCCGGCGTATCTGTGGCTCGAGCGCGTTGATCTGCCCGACCCGCCGCCGGTATTGTTTGAGCAAGCGCTCGTTGCGCGACCCAAAAACTTTGGTAAATGCCTTGGAAACCAAGGAAATCATGACGTCTACCTCGATGGTAAGTTCTTAATGGATGACGATGCTGTTGTACCGCGGGCTGAAAAGGTGCGAGCCTCAACGTGACGCCCACGTGACCCGGGCCGCGACCCTTGGGTCGAAGCGCTACAGCATTGCATTCGGCGGAGGCAGATCCGTCAGGTGGCGGCGAAGCGGCGCAGCCGGTGGTAGTGCCCCGCCGTCAGATATGGCGAGTCCAAGCTGAGGCAGTAGTTGAACTGCTGCCTGCAAGCCGTGGTTCAAGCCGGTGATCGCGGCAGCCTGGTGAGATGATCCCTTCACGCCTGTCAACTGCCGGGCCGCGTCGGTCAGGCACGACAGGAACTGGGCCATTGGGCCTGCGGCGGACCGGTCCGACACCGTCCTGGCCGCCATCTCGGTCCGCGCGGTTGCCGGTATCGACCCCGTCGATACGTTGGCTGATGTCCCCATCGATACGACCACCGCCAGCACCACCAGTGCCGTCGCGGAACCGGGCTGGGTCGAACAGGTCCTCATCGCGATGTCATTATCGACCGGTTGGTGCCCCCCGGTCAAGCAAAGGCACGCGATAAAAGCGTGTTTGGCTTGGTTTGCGAATACCGATATCATTCGCCCCTCGCGCGATGCGGTAAGGATGTCCCCCGATGAAAATCCACGAATATCAGGCCCGGGACCTGTTGGCGAAGTTTGGGATTCCGGTGCCGGCCGGGATCGTGGTGGACAGCGCCGCGGCGGCGGCCGAGGCATTCGGGACCCTTCAGAACGAGCATGGCGCGGCGCTGGCGGTGGTCAAGGCGCAGGTGCACGCCGGTGGCCGCGGCAAAGGCGGCGGGGTGAAACTGGTCCGCAGCGCCGACGAAGCCCGCAGCGTGGCCGAGGCGATCTTAAGCCAACCGCTGGTGACGCCGCAGACCGGACCGGAAGGTGTGCCGGTCAAGAAACTGTTGGTGGCCGCAGGGGTGGACATCACCAGGGAGTATTACGTGGGGGTGGCGGTGGATCGTGCGTCGGGCCGGCCGGTGCTGATCGCCTCGAGCGAAGGCGGCGTCGAGATCGAACAGGTCGCCCGCGACAACCCCGACGCGATCGTGCGCGAGCCGATTGATCCCGCCACCGGCTTGCAGCCTTATCAAGCCCGCAAGATCGCCTACCGGCTCGGCTTGACCGGCAAACAAATCGGCCAGGCCGCCAAAGTCATGGGCCAACTCTGCCGGTTATTTCTCGACAGCGACGCCAGCCTGGCCGAGATCAACCCGTTGATCGTGACCCCGCCGACGGCCGCGGATAACGAGCACCCCGACGGCGAAGTGTTAGCGATCGACGCGAAGATCAACTTCGACGACAACGCCCTGTTCCGTCACCCGGACATCGCGGCCCTGGCCGATGCAGACGAGCAGGACGCCGCCGAGGCACGCGCCGAAAAGTTCGACCTGTCCTACATCAAGCTCGACGGCAATATCGGCTGCCTGATCAACGGCGCTGGGTTGGCCATGGCGACGATGGACCTGATCAAGCTGCACGGCGCCGAACCGGCCAACTTTCTCGACGTGGGCGGCTCGGCGACCGAAGAAGCCGTTACCGAAGCCTTCCGCATCATCCTGGCCGACCCAAACGTCCAGGGCGTGCTGGTCAATATCTTCGGCGGCATCGCCCGGTGCGACACCATCGCCCGCGCCATCATCAATGCCGCCCGCGAAGTCGGCTTCAAGGTCCCACTGGTCGTTCGGCTCGAAGGCACCAACGTCGAGGCGGCCCGTAAACTGCTCGAAGACGCCCACGCCGACATCCCCACCATGCAGATCGGCACCGACCTGACCGACGCGGCCCAGAAAATCACCGCCGCCATCGCCGCATAACAATCGGTGGGTCGATTAAGACCCGTTGTTCGTCATCTTATTATCACTGGCAACGCGGCCGTCGTGGAGACGGATGATGCGCTCACAGCGGCTGGCGATCGACTCGTCGTGGGTGACGACGACGATGGTCAGGCCCTGGGCGTGCAGGTCCTGGATGATGCGCAGGATGGTCGCGCCCGTTGCTGAATCGAGGTTGCCCGTCGGCTCGTCAGCGAGCAGCATGCTCGGCTCATTCACCAGCCCGCGGGCAATGGCGACGCGCTGCATCTGTCCGCCGCTCAACTCCGCCGGGCGGTGGTCGAGACGGTCGCCGAGCTCGACACGATCCAGGGCGATGCGGGCCTGCGTGTCACGTTTGCGCTTGGCCAACCCCTGATAGAACAGCGGCACGGCCACGTTCTCGAGCACCGTTAACTGCGGGATCAGGTTGAACGCCTGGAAGACGAAACCGAGGTACTTGCCCCGCATCCGGCTAAGCTGCACGTCGTCCATCTGTGCCACGTCCTGCCCCTCCAGCAGGTATCGGCCGGTGGTGGGCCGGTCGAGGCACCCGAGAATGTTCATCAGCGTGCTCTTGCCGCTGCCGGACGGGCCCATAATCGCCACGAACTGGCCGCGCCGAATCGACAGGTCCACCCCCCGCAGCGCCACCACCGGCGGGGCCGAACCATCCCGCTGGTACACCTTCCCCAACTGCTCGATCCGGGCAACGGTGTCCATGACTCATGACAAGTGTACGGACAGTCACCGTGCCGGGCGAGCCTGCTCAAGCGTCACGTTGTTCTGCTTGGCGTTGCGGCCCTGATGCCGGACGACTTCATACAGCAGGTCCGCCTTTTGCCCCGCCTTGACGTTCGTCGAATACTGCACGGTCTGGTAGTCATGCAGCTTCGGATTCAGTTCGCTGCGGAACACCACGTGACCGGGGAAGATGCGACGCACCTGCACGTCGATCGGTTTAGGGCTGTAGTTGCGGATCCGTTGGTTGTACAGCTCGTGGTCGTCCCAGCCGGCCACCGTGCTGCGCGGGTCGATCCTGATTCGCCCGTCGTCTACCTGGCGATACACGTTCGCACCGTGTAGTTTCATCCAGATTTGATCGCGGAACGCTCGCAGCTTCACCAGCTCGAACACGACCTGCGGGTCCGGGCCCAGGTTGATCTCGATCTTGTCCCCGATCGGTATGTACTTGATCTGCTGCGCCGCCAGGAAGCTCAGGCCGTCCCGGCCGTTGTCGCGAAAAACACGCACCATCCCGTTGGGCAACGGTGTCGTGCCGAGGTTTGAGGTCTCATCATTGGTCAGCAGGTACATCCGCACGAGTTGGTCGCCGTATTGGCGCACCCGGTAACGGTACTGGATCTTGAACGGTACGGTCGTACCCTCGAAGCTGCGCAACCGCTTCGACCAGCCGTGTGGGATCGTCTCGGTGCCTTCGATCGTGTAGATGAAGTATTCGCTGAGGCCTTCCTTGATGATCTGTTTGGGTGCCTCGGCGACGGCCATGTCTGCCACCATCACTCCTGACTTTGCCATCATTTCGCGTGCTGCACGTTGGCGCAGTTCGCCGCGTCGGCCTTTTTCAAGTCGATCGACATCCCGCATCGAAATGCGTGCGAGTTGGGCGATTTTCTCCACCAGGTTGATGGTGCCCACGACCAGACGGACCTGGGCATTTTCGTAATCCTCGCCTGAGTGGTTGTACACCCGGACGAATCCCTCGAAACCCATCTCGGTCTCCTGGGGATCCGCGATGCACACATAATCTGCCGACCATGTGATACCGCTGGTGAAGTAGGTGATCTCGACCGTCGCTTCGCCGTCGATCTCGCTCTGCACGTTCCAGTAGAGCATCTGCGGTTTGTCATGCAGGAAGGTGGTATCCAACACGTCCAGTTGATCGGCGAGTTTGAGGAACCGAAGCTCGACCGACGTCGGGTCGATCAGCGTGTTGGCCCAGGAGAACTGCAACGGGTTCACGCCCTTCTTGAAGCTGACCACCCGTGTCTCACGCACCAGCGTCAGGTCTTCGGAGTTGTAGATGGTGAGCTGCACCGTGTCCCGGCTCGGGACCGTGGACAGGTCCACGTTCTTTGCGTCAGCGGGTGCTGCAAGAGCCGTTGCGATCAGGAGAATCGGGAATATGCGTTTCATGTTTGACGTTCCTGTTGGCGGGTGCGGGTCAGCGAGACGCACCAGGCTGCTACCACTCATTTCTGATGATCACGTGAAGTTTGTGGACGATTTTTTGGGCTTTACCGTTTTTGCCCCGCGACGCGGCGGGCAGGTTGACATGAAACACCACGCGCTGCTGTGTGGTGTCTTCTTTGTCGGGATCGCCCAGCGTGGTCTGTTTACCCAGTTCCCATTCGACATCCCGGCCGGTGTCGCGCCGGACCTCATTGCGAACGTATCGAAGGTCCTCGGCCACGTCGAGTATCACGGGCTTGTTTTTGAAGTTCTCGATCTCATACTTGATGATGATTTCGTAGTCGTACAGGTTGCCCGCCACGCGATGGCGTTCGTTCTTTTCAATCGTGCGTTTGACGACGATGTCCTGTGCGACGCCGAGGTAGAGCTTCATCTCGTCGTCGATGGGGGTGAATTTGCCCCAGTCCTCGCCGAGAAACGCCGTGGTGCCACGTCCGTCATCCTGGAAGATACGGACCTTGCCAAACGGCAGCGGCGCGGCGCCAAGCCCGTTGGCCTTGTCGTTCTTGATGACATAGTGCATCGGGACGCGCAGCTTGTTCTTTGGCCGGTCGAGGTAATCGAACTCGGCCGGGTTGCACGTGTACGTCTTGGTGATCGGCACCTGCCTGAACTTCTCGACCAGCATCTCCTTGGTCTCGTTGATGCCGATCGGCTTGTGGAACCGGGGGCCGAACCCCGCCCAGATGTCGCTTGACCCAAACTCTTCGTTGGCCAGGTTCTGCAACCGCATGTATTGCGAGAGCACCAGCGTCGCCTCGTCGTTGGCGGCGACGGCCCGGTAGTTGAAGCTCTTGGTCAGGTTGCCCAGCACGTAGCTGATCCGCACACGGGCCGACCCGGGCTTGCTCGACGCCACCTGCCAGACCAGCGCGTTTTCGTTCGGCGGGTAGCTGACCGACAGGACATTGATCTCGGGAGCGTCTTCATTGCGATCACCCCCCGGCCCAATGACACGGAACACGATCGTGTTGGGATCGATCCGTGTGTTGGCCCAAGAAAAGTCCACCTGGTTCACGCCTTTGACCAGTGGAACAATCCGCTCCTCCTCCACCAGCGTGATGTTGGGGTGGTCAAGCTGGACCTCGACACGTTCGCGGACCGGCAGCGTGATCAACTTAATCCGGCCATACGCGCCGGTCGATGGGCCAACCAGCAACACGCAGCCGGCCAACGTGACTAACAGACTCAAGCGGTGCATCATCATGCTCCTTTCTCAGGCAAGCCTCATTGCAGGGTTGGACGCACAAGATGGGTTGTCGGTTCCCACGCGCACAAAACACAAGACAAATGGCGTGGTGAGCCGGGAAAGTCCAATAATCGGTAAGGGGCAGCTTCAGACGGTGACGCGGTAAAGACGCGTAAGAATCTGCCGCCAGATGCCATGAAGCGACAAGAGCAGAACCACCACGGCAGCCAGGGTTGAAAACACACCGGCCTGTTGGGTCTGGATCACCGCGGCAAGGTCAAACTCCCAGCCGATCGCACGGCAGAAGAGATTAAGCCCAAAGCCTGCGAGCAGACTACAGACAATCACCGCCAGCAAATAGATCACCACGCTGCGCACCCCTAAGGCTTTGGCCAGAACAAGGATGCTGGCCGTGTTGGTTGCCGGTCCGGCCAACAAAAGGACCAGGGCAGCGCCGGGTGACAGTCCGGCGGCCATCAACGCCGCCGCCAACGGCGTGGCGGCTGAGGCACAGATATACATGGGTATCGCGACCACGAGCACCGCCAGGGGCGTGTACCAGGCCGAGAGAACCGATTCCAGCTCGAACCGAGCCAGCGCCACAGCGAGCATGCCCCCCACAGCCACACCAACCATCAGAGAAAGCCCAATATCCTCAAATAAGTCGATCACGGCGAAGCGAAGACCCACACGCCAACGACTCGGCCGCGGCCCGGCTGCGGCGAACCCCCCCTCTTGATCACCGCAACAGCCCTGTGCCATGGCGGCCATTGCCGAATCGTCTGTCCTGGCACCCCAGACATTTTCCATCACGCCCGCAGTCAGGGCGGTCGCCAGGGCCGCCACCGGTCGTACGATCGCCAAAAAGGGTCCCAACAACCCCCAGCTCAGGGCGATGGAATCCACACCGCTTTCGGGCGTGGAGATGAGGAAGCTGGTGGTCGCCCCGCGCGAAGCGCCCTGTTTGCGGAGAAGCGCCGCCATCGGCAGGACACTGCACGAACACAGCGGCAAAGGCAACCCGATCAAAGACGCGTTGAACACGGAGCGAAACCGGCGCCCGCCCACCCATCGGACCAGTGCCGCCGTTGGCACCCAAGCCTTGAGCCCACCGGCGAGCATGCAGCCCACCAGAAAGTAGGGTGCCGCCGCAACCAGCAGCAACCAACTCTCGCGTAACCCATTAGAAAGGAAATCTAACATGTCACCGGCTCACCCCCAGCCCAGGAGCCGACCCACCCGGGCGACCGCTGCACACACCAGGACCGCCAACGTTAACGGCATCAGATTGGCCAGGATCGTCCACTTGACACTGCGCGTCTCGCGCCAGATGGTCCAGGTGGTGGTGGCGCAGGGATAGTGCAGCAGCGAAAAGAGCATCACACACATCGCCGTAAGCATAGTCCAGCCGTTGGCGGTGAACAGTTGGCCCAGCTCGCCGGTGCTGTTCAGCTCCAGCATCCCCCCGGCTCCCAGATAGCCCATGATGATCGTGGGTACGATGATCTCGTTGGCCGGCAGGGCAATGATGTAGGCCAGGATAATGATCCCGTCCAGGCCCATGAAATGTCCGACCGGGTCCAGGAAACTGGCCGCATGGCTCATCAAGCTGGTTTCGCCGACGTGGACATTGCCCAGCAGCCAGATCAGCGCGCCAGCCGGCGCGGCAGTGACGCAGGCGCGGCCCAGCACAAAAAGCGTGCGGTCGATCAGCGAGCGGTGAATGATCCGCAGGATGGCGGGCCGCCGATACGGCGGCAGTTCCAGATGGAAGGCGCTACTGGTGCCCTTTAACACCGTGCTCGACAGCAGTCGCGCGACCAGGAAGGTCACCACGACACCCACCAGCACGATCGCCACCACCGACCCGACGGCAACCAGGCTGGACCAAACCGGCGGAAAGGAAGCCGCAATGAAGACCGTGGACAGCAGGATGATCGTCGGCCAGCGACCGTTACAGAGCATAAAATTATTGGTCAGGATGGCGATCATTCGCTCACGCGGCGAGTCGATGATGCGACAGGAGATCACGCCCGCCGCGTTGCAGCCAAATCCCATTCCCATGGTTAGCGCCTGTTTGCCGTGGGCCCCGCTCCAGCGGAACAGCCGATCCAGGTTAAACGCCACCCGCGGCAGGTAACCGACGTCTTCGAGCATGGTGAACATCGGGAAGAAGATCGCCATCGGCGGCAGCATCACCGAAACCACCCATGCCAAACCGCGATACACCCCGTTAATCAAAAATCCCGTCAGCCACCACGGCGCCCCCATGGCATTCATCCCGAGTATCAATTGCCCCTCGATCCAAAACAGACCCGTGGCGATCAGATTACTGGGCACGTTGGCACCGCTGATGGTCAAGTAGAAAACGACCGCCAGCCCCAGCAACATGATGGGAAAGCCCAGGTACCGGCTGGTAAGGACCTTGTCAGCCAGCAGGTCCCAGTCGATCTTCGGCTTGCCGGTGACCCGCACACCGACCGAGACGACCTCGACCGCCTTCTCGTAAAGCGATTGGGTGATGCGGTCGTGCACGCCGGGGCCAAGCTGCTCCCGCAGGGTGCGGGCGCGGGCGAGAATGTCATCGGCCGAGACAGAACCAGATGCAGCCATACGCATCAGGCCACCGCCTGCCCTTGTCGGGCGGAAAGGCGCTGCACCAGCTCGGCCAATGAACCGTCGCGCAGCGCCTGCTCGATCTTCTGATCGTCTTCCAGCAGTCGCATGGCCACCCACTGCGGGCAGGGCAGGCCCGGCACCAATGACAGCAACTCGGGCACCAGTTCGTCCACCGCTGCTTGTAGTTGCGGCTGCAGGCTGGGCAGTTTCGGTTGATTGACGCGCTGGCCGGTGGCCACTTCCAGAATATGTTGTTGCAGGTGGTCCAGCCCCTGGGCCTTACGGGCTGCGGTGGGGACCACCGGCACGCCCAGTTCTTTCTCGATGGCACGGGCCTCCAGCGCGATCCGCTTGCGATTGGCCTCGTCGATCAGGTTCGCACACACCACCACTCGGTCGGTGATCGAGAGAATCTGCAAGACCAGATTCAGGTTGCGCTCCAGCACCGTGGCGTCACACACCACGACGGTACAGTCCGGCGAGCCGAACAGCAGAAAATCGCGGGCGATTTCCTCATCGGTGCTGTTGGACAGCAGCGAGTAGGTGCCGGGCAGGTCCACCAGCTTGAAGCGCTTGGCGGCGTAGACGAACAGGCCCTCGGCCCGGCTAACGGTCTTGCCCGGCCAATTCCCGGTGTGCTGGCGCAGCCCGGTCAGGGCGTTGAACACCGTGCTCTTACCCGTATTGGGATTGCCCGCAAGCGCCACCACCGCGTCGAAGCGGTCCACATCCAGATCAAAGCCCAGTTGGACGGACGCTTGCGATGCCGAGCGCGAAGGTTCGCAAGAATCGCAGGTGGAGCATCCGGACATGATCAAACCCTTTTTCCAATGGTTGCGGCTTGGCCGCGCTGGGCTGCGGGTGCCTGTTCATGGCTTCGCAGACGGCTTGACGAACGGGGATCGGCCGGTTGGAGCAGGTTAGTCGATCACCCACCGCCCGCGCATGAATCGCGGGTGCCGGGAGCAAAGGTACGTCTGCCCGCCGGTGGTCGGCAGCACCGTGAAAGTCAGAGACTGCGATTGGCCGTAGGTCAACACCCTTGTGCGAACGCCCAAACCGTCCAGCACCAGATCGTGACGCATCCCCGGATCGTCGTTGCGGAAAATAACCTTGACCCTTTCACCGGCCGTCAACCTAAGCGTCGGATTGCGGTGATCCGGGTCTGCCTCAGGCATCACGAAGGCCATGTCCCGGGCCACGATCAGTAAGCGGCGCGTTGCCGCTGGGCCGCGCAGCCCGGGCAGTGCCACCAGCAACACGGCCACGGCCATGAAACTGAGCAAAACGCCAAGGAAACTGTAACCCTTGTTGCCTTTCATCGTCGGAGTCCTTGATCGCCCATGGCGGCGGGCCTTTTTACACCGCCACCAGCATCCCGGTGGTGTACATCAGCGCGAAACCGGCCAGCAGCCCGCAGACGTTAGTAAAGTCCAACACCGCTTCGACACCGCCGCGCTGCCGGGCCAGTTGGGCGGTGATCTGCCAGGCGACCTGAAAGATCGCCCCGGCACCGATCGCCAAAAACACAAGCGCCCACAACGGCGCGTACATGAACCCGCCGATCCAAGCACCAAAGATGGTCGGTACGCCGGCGATGGCGCCTAGCGCCACCAACTGGCCGATGCGAGCGCCGGACCGGGCCAGCGGCGCCACGATCGCCAGGCCCTCGGTGACGTTGTGCAGGGTAAAGCCCAGCACCAGCATGGCGCCCAGGGCGATCTCGCCGATTGCGTAGGTCGCCCCGATCGCCAAACCCTCGGCCAGGTTGTGCAGCCCGATACCGGCGGCGACCATGTACGAGATAGCCAGTGACGCCTGTGGCGCCTGATCACCACCCGATGTAAGTGTCTTGCCCAGTGCGGTGAGCAGGGCAAAGCTACCCAGGCCGCCGATCACCAACAGCCCCACGCCCTGGTAAACGTGGGGAACCTGTTCGATCGTCTCCAGCGCTTCCGCCAGGGCATCGAACCCGAGGAACACCAGCAGCCCGATGGTCAAAAACAGGAAAAAGTCCAGCCACTTGCCCGAGGTCCGCCGCAACGCCGGCAGCCACAAAAGCCCCAGGGCCACGGGAATCACGCCCACATACACCCCTAGCAGTGCAAAGATGCCGAACAGTTCGGCCGTCGGCTTGGGCGAAGTCACCGCGACAGCAATTTCCTTCTCAAACGTCAGACCCGTCGAGGTGATCAGCGTCACCACATGGGCCTCGTCCTTCACCCACGGATAGGCGATTCCCACGGTGGCGCGACCAAGGCGGCCGAGAGTTTGACTCGGCTCAATCTCAAAATTCCAGTACGCCGTGTCCACCAGGACCTGAGCGATGGTCACCGGATCGGGCCCGTCGTTGATCACGTGGAGTGTGATCTGATCCGGTTCAAGGACCACGCGCTGGATGGACAACTGCTCGATCGGGGGGATGTCCGGCCGCAGCGCCTCGGTCGGATCGGCGGCGATAAACCACCAGACCAGTCCGCCCAGCAGCACCAAGGGCAACAGGACCAGCACCAGTGTCGGCACGCGACGCGATGCTGATCGCGGTGACTGGCTTGATTCGCTCATCGGCACGCTCCTGATTGATCCAACCGTCTTCTAACCATCCTGCCCGGTCAAAACCGTACCGTAACACCCATAAACACGTTCACGTCCTCGGCCGCTTTTGTTAGACCAAAGTTCGCCCCCACGTCCAGCACAAGGTCGGCGCTCAGCGCGTAGGTCAGCCCCGTGCCGATCAGCGCCTGGTAGTCACTGTCACTGTCGCCACTAACGATGCCGATGTACTCGACATATCCGCCTAGCGGACCGATGATGTCGTGGCCGAGCACCGCGGTATGCACAAACTCGGTGTCGTAATCGTCATCGCCTGGGTCAAACACCCAATCGACTTCCGCCATCAGACCCAGGCTCCACCCGTCGCTTAACTCTGTGGCGAACGGAAAGATCAGCCCACCTTCAACATGGTCGCTGCTCAGGTCGTCCGACCCGGCCGGCAACTGGATGAAGGGCATCACGGCAAACGCGGTTTTGCCCCCGTCGTTGCCCCACAGGTTGATCTTTAGCCGAAATTGAATATCGCTGAACCCGTCGGCGTTGCTCGAGGTGCCGGCGGCTTCGTCGTCCGTGTCCTCATCGGTGTAGGCATCGAACACGAATTGAAGATCGACGTTGTTCAGCAGGCCAAACTTAATGTTCGTCGCCCCGACCGTCCACGCTTCGACTTCAGTCTTGTCGCTGTTGCGATCGTCGCGGCGATAGGCAACGAAGCTCAACTCGACCTGCACATGGCCGGCGTCCACGGTGATCGGACTTTCCGTCACGTCCGGCCGATCGGCGCTGAGGTCTCGCATCAG
>JAZGCX010000155.1:0-3277 GCA_036477175.1 Phycisphaeraceae bacterium | reverse complement strand
GACCCGCTGTTGGGTTGGACGACGATGGACGGGCTGTAGTATTACGTCCGGCAGTTCCGCAATATGAAGGGCACCATTCCGTTGGATGCAATGGCCCCTAAGGCGCTCGCCGACTACACCGGAGTGGTCGGTCAGCTTCTTGCCAAAGGTCATGCGCGGACCAGCGGCGCCTCGATGATTGCTGGCTACCTGGGCCGTTCAGAACGTGTGGATGAAGCGTTGTGCGCCTTCGCCCGCCGGTACGCCGACCAAACTGAGGCCGACCACGCGGCGCTGGTGGCGGCCGTCGACGACGGGAGGTTGCCCTGCGAGCGAGGGGTTTAGTCCCCGTCGCCGATTGAATGTTCTCGGTGCGGGTTGCTCACATGAGGACGGGGGAGCGTATCGGGCGATTTCGCCTGCTTGGAGGCGTTGATCGATGCACACTCGGAGCCATGACTTCAGCCGGTGCCGGTGATTGCTTATTGACCGACGGTTTCCATCTGATGGTTGATGCTCTCAAGCTCAACGATGTAGCGACCATCTACGGAGTGGTCGGGATTCCCATCACCGATCTGGCCCGGCTGGCCCAAGCGTCGGGCATCCGCTATATCGGCTTCCGGCACGAATCTGATGCCGGCCACGCAGCGGCGGCGGGGGGGTTCTTGACGGGCAAACCGGGTATCTGCCTTACCGTTTCGGGCCCCGGCTTCCTCAACGGCATGGTGGCGCTGGCTAACGCAACTGTGAACTGCTTTCCCATGGTTCATATCGCCGGATCCAGTACACGTGCCATCGTCGACCTACAGCGTGGCGACTACGAGGAGCTTGACCAGTTGGCCATCGCTAAGCCTTTGGCTAAAGCGAGTTACCGAATTGACCGGATCGATGACATCGGTCGCGGGGTCGCCCGAGCCATCCGCACCGCGGTGTCGGGCCGTCCCGGCGGGGTGTACCTCGACATTCCGGGCGAGGTCTTGGCTGAGACCATCGGCGCGGCCGACGGCGCGGCCACTTTGTGGAAGGTCGTGGATCCGGCGCCGAGCCAATCGCCATCGCACGAGGTTGTCATGAAAGCGCTGGAGTTACTTGCCGGTGCTCATCGTCCACTGATCGTGCTGGGCAAGGGTGCGGCCTACGCGCAGGCCGAGGAACAGATCACATCGTTGATCGAGGCGACCGGCATACCCTTCGTGCCGATGTCGATGGCCAAGGGCTTGGTTCCCGACGATCATCGGCTTTGTGCGGCCGCAGCTCGCTCGCTTGCTTTGTCCCGTGCTGATGTCGTGCTATTGGTTGGTGCGCGGTTGAACTGGCTTCTCAACCATGGCGAGCCCCCGCAGTGGTCAGCGGAGGCGAAGTTCATCCACGTTGATATCGAACCCGCCGAGTTCGACAGCAATCAGCCGACCACTGTGCCGTTGGCCGGTGATGCCGGTTCTGTCATGTCGGCGCTGAACGCAGCTTTGGATCGCCAACCTGTGCATTGCCCGGATGACTGGGTGGCCGAACTTACCGCCCGTCGCGCCCGCAATGCGGCGGTGATGGCGAAACGGCTGGCTGAGGATCCTCGGCCGATGCAGTTCTACAACGCGCTGCGCCCCATCCGGGACTTCGTCAAGGATCATCCTGAGGTTTATGTGGTCAATGAGGGCGCCAATGCTCTTGACATCACCCGCAATGTCGTCGAAATGGCTGTGCCTCGTCACCGGCTCGACTGTGGCACCTGGGGTGTGATGGGCATCGGGATGGGCTACGCGATCGCCGCAGCTGTCGAGACGGGTCAGCCGGTGATCGCTATCGAGGGTGATAGCGCTTTCGGGTTCAGCGCAATGGAGATCGAAACCATCTGCCGCTATGACCTTCCCATCACGGTTGTGGTTCTCAATAACGGTGGCGTCTACCGTGGTGACGAGATCGATCCCGCAGGTAGCGGCCCCGCGCCCACGGTCCTTGCCCCTCAGGCCCGCCACGAACGAATCATTGAAGCCTTCGGGGGAGCGGCATATCACGTGCGGACCCCCGACGACCTCGGCGCGGCGCTGGCCCAGGCACATAGCGCGCGACGGCCGGCGCTCATAGACTGCGAACTCGATCCGGCGGCAGGCAGTGAAAGTGGCCACCTGACCAACCTCAATCCCCGTAGCGCCCTGCAACCCGAATTGAGCTGAATTACGCACGTGCAAATGGATATTCGATGAGCATACCGGCAATCAGGTCTGCCGCGCCGCCACGATGTCGTGAACTAATCAGGAGGCCCTCGTGACCGCACCCGGATCCCCACCGACGCCCGGGGGGCCGCTTGGTGACCTCGCCGAACACATGGCGCGCACGCACGCCTCAAATGTCGCGCTGGTCGCGATCGCCACGGGCACCCGGATCACCTATGAGATGTTGGCCGACCTTGTAGACCAAACCGCTATATCGCTGTCAGGAAACGGATTGCGCCGCGGGGATGTGGTGGGGCTGCGGACGGCCAATAATGTCGAGTACGTAGTTGGCCTGCTCGGCGCGGCCAGGGCAGGGCTGGTGACAGTACCCCTGGACCCCGCGTTGCCGCGCGACGAACAGCAGACCCGGCTCAAGCGTGTCGGCGCGCGGGGGGCGCTGACCGATCAGGCTGCTAAGCCAGCCGATGGGTGCCCCGACATGCTGCTCGAAGTCGCGGCGCCAGGGCCCACCGGTCGGCAATGCGACGTGCACGGTAGACCGGCGGCCGCCGTTGACCCTTCGCTGGTGGGACTCTCGCCCTCGGACGCCCTGGTGATGTTCACCTCAGGCACAACCGCGATGCCGAAGATGGTGCCCTGGACCTATGAAGGGCTCAACGCGGCAATGACCAACGTGGCCAACGCCTACCGACTCGTCCCTGCTGACAGCACGGTCGCGGTGATGCCTATGTTCCATGGGCATGGGCTGGTGGCCGGACTGCTGGCGACGTTGAGTACCGCAGGCTGCATCGGGCTGCCCACGAAGGGCCGGTTCTCCGCACACCATTTCTTCGACGAGCTGAATATCGTTGAGGCCACCTGGTTCACCGCGGTGCCGACCATTCACCAGATCCTGCTGGACGCCGCAACCGTAGGCGAGGCGGCCGGCAGCCGATTGCGCTTTCTGCGCAGTTGCAGCGCCCCATTGCCGCCCGAGGTCGCGCGGCGCCTGGAGGCGACCTTCGAGGCTGTCATGTTGCCGGCCTACGGCATGACCGAGGCAACCCACCAAGCCTGCGCAGTGACCCCGTCAGCTGACGCCCAGACGCGTCTGCGTACGGTTGGCGAACCGACCGGCACCGAACTAC
>JAZGCX010000154.1:0-2059 GCA_036477175.1 Phycisphaeraceae bacterium | reverse complement strand
CAGGAGGTCAAGCACATCGTGACCAGTGGTGAGGCCGAGCTCACCAACGTCGAGCAGACCGTGATCTATCACCGGTTCGGTCTCGACGGCGGTGAGGACAGCGCGCCGCTCACCCTCGAGCAGGTGGGCCAGATCATCGGCGTCACCAAGGAGCGAGTGCGCCAGATCCAGAACAAGGCGTTGGACAAGATCCGGATCGCCGTCGAGGAAAACGCAAAACGCGACGAGGGCGACCACGAGCGCAGCCTCCTCGAGCCCCACGACAATTAGGCCGCAGCGGTTCGACCGCCCGTACGACTCAGAGCCCCTAACAGAATGATTCCTGGCTTCCAGCGGCTGCGCGGCTGCCTGGCGCAAGCTGTTGTCGCCCTCCGGGCGACGGGGGGCTGCATCGACGATGCCCCTTCGGGCTGAAGGCCCGAGCAAACAAGTCGGCATCGTCTGCTTCGCCCTCCCTCGGCCGCGCCCGCCATGGACGGCAAGCGGCCGCAGAACAAAGCCCAGGCCTCCTTCTCGCTCGCTCTCGGGCCGACGGACTCATTCTGTTTGCGGCTCTTGATCCCGGCGCCCGAGCGGCCGGGGTTTTGTTTTGGTTGATTATCAGCTAGATCCTTCGCTGGATCAGCTTTCTATGATTGCTCGACGATGTCGTCCGGCACCCCATGTACCGCCTCCGATCTCGACCAGCGGGGCACGATCAGCCTGCCCGTCTTGTCCATGGATCACAACCCACGCGGCACGGTCCGCAGGTCCAGGTCCGGTCGACGCCGGGCGATCGTGCTGGCGACGGTTCAACTGCTGATCATCGGGCATGTCGTCCTATGGCTGCTCAGCCGGAAGTATGGATGGTTCGGCGGCAGGACGCTTACCCCGGTCGAGCCCTCGGAGTCGATGGAGCTCGCCAAGAGCGGCGTGGTGAATGCCGGTTTGATTTTCTTCGCGCTGACTCTGATCTCGACTCTGATCATGGGCCGGTGGTTCTGCGGATGGGCGTGCCACGTGGTGCTCCTGCAGGACCTCTGCAGCTGGATCATGAAGAAGATGGGCGTACGACCCAAGCCGTTTCGGTCCCGCCTGCTGATCTACGTGCCGCTGCTGCTGGCGCTGTACATGTTTGTCTGGCCGGCCTTCTACCGCTTGGCGGTCGCCCCCTGGATCCAGCCCGACCTTGAGTGGCCAGGCGTCTCGACACACTTCACGACCGCCGATTTCTGGCAGTCGTTTGCCGGCCCGCTGGTTGCGATCCCCTTCCTGTTCATCTGCGGCTTTGCGGCGGTCTATTTTCTCGGGTCCAAGGGATTCTGCACCTACGGGTGTCCCTATGGGGGTTTCTTCGCCCCGTTGGACGAGTTCGCCGTCGGGCGGATCCGTGTCACGGATGCCTGCGAGCAGTGCGGCCACTGCACTGCGGTGTGCACCTCCAATGTCCGTGTCCACGAAGAGGTGCGTGCGTACGGCATGGTCGTCGATCCAGGTTGTATGAAATGCCTTGATTGCGTGAGCGTCTGCCCAAACGATGCGCTGTATTTCGGATACGGTCGGCCCGCGCAGTTCAAGAAGTTGAGGGTCAAGAAGACACCCCGGCGGATCTACGATCTCACCTGGCCGGAAGAGATCGGCCTCGCAATCGTCTTTTTGCTGTCGTTCCTGTCCGTTCGCGGTGTCTATGCGGTGGTTCCCATGTTGATGGCCGCCGGTGTTGCCGGCGTCGTCACGTTCGGCGCCTGGAAGCTGTGGCGGCTCATTCGAGATGCCAACGTCCGGTTTCACCAGTTCCAGCTCAAGTACCATGGCAGGCTGAAGCGGCCCGGGGCTGTGTTCGGCGGGTTGGCGGTGTTCGTGCTCGCTTTGACCGCTCACAGCGGTCTCGTCAACGCGCTGGAGGGTGGGGGCGTGCTCGCCGTGCGGCGGGCCGCAAGGCTGGTATCCGAGCCGGCACAAACAACCGACACCGACGAGGCCGTCGCGCGGGCGATGGGGTTTTTCCGCCTCGCATCTGGGATACGTGACGGGGGGATCGGGCTTGCCGGCAACCCGAGGATTGATATGCGCCTGGTGC
>JAZGCX010000153.1:0-3840 GCA_036477175.1 Phycisphaeraceae bacterium | reverse complement strand
GGTCGGATTTCTTCTTACCAGTGCCATACAGGTGGCACTCGTCGCTTATTACCCGGCGGCTTGCGTAGTTATGGTGTGTGGTTAAGCCTCATACGGCGGGCAACGTCGCGGACGTTTACACGTTGATTTGACGGAGTCCCAAGATGTCGGCTCAACCAACGGTCTATGTGGTCGAGGATGACGCCGATGTGCGCAAGTCGTTGAAATGGCTGCTCAGGAAGGCGCGCCTCAATGTCGAAACCTGTCCGTCCGCCGAACAATTCTTGAATAGCTACGACCCCCAAACCCCGGGGTGTGTGATCGTTGATGTACGCATGCCGGGCATGAGTGGCCTTGAGTTGCAGCAGGCGCTGGCCGAGCGGGGGTGGAACATTCCCGTGATTGTGATGTCCGGCCACGCGGATGTGCCGACGGCCGTCCGTGCCGTGCAAGCGGGTGCGATGGATTTCCTGGAAAAGCCAATCAGCCGGCAGGTGTTATTGGATCGCATCCATCAAGCCATCGAGCAGGACGCCACAGTCCGTCGCGAGCGGCTGCACCGCGCCGATAACCAGGCCCGCCTCGCCCGGTTGACGCCGCGTGAGCGCCAGGTCATGGACATGGTGGTCACCGGGCAAACAACGAAGCAGATCGCCCGCCAGTTGGACGCCAGCGCCAGGACGATCGAGGTGCACCGCGCCCGACTGATGAAGAAAACGCGGGTCGATTCCGTGGCTGAACTGGTGATACTCGCCATCCGGTGTGGGGTGCACAAGATGAGTGCCAGCATCGGCACCAAACAGTAATAGGGCACTTGCGAACAATTGCACAGCCCGCAGACCCCGGCCGCACAGGCGCTGCGCCGTCGACGCGATTTGCCTGTCTTAAGACGATCCCGCAAATGGACGAAGGCAGTGATGAGGGGAGTAGTCGGCTCGCGTCAGGCCTTGGCGCGGGCCTTTTATATGGGTTGTGCGGGTTATTCCGCGGCCGCATCTGGTCGGCCAGTGCGCCACATGCCACCGCAGGGCTACGCGGTGTGTGCCGCCAAAGGTCACACGACCGCGAGGTCACTGGCTTGGATAAGGTTGCAAAGGTAGGATAAGCAAGCGATTGCGCCCGTAGCTCAGTTGGACAGAGCAGCGGACTTCTAATCCGCAGGTCGGGGGTTCGAATCCTCCCGGGCGCGTTGGCCGCCGGCATGACCGCGTATCGGACCGTGCGCGGTCGTGAGTGTGACAGCTACGACAGACCGAAGATCAGTTGTCGGGGCCCGTCGATTGTGAGGCGGTCGAGGGTGTCCTTGTCAAACTCGGTTTCGACGAGCCTCAGACCGTCCAGCCGCGCTTCGAGCGAGTCGGGCTGGTGTATGTCCAGGGCCATGAACTGGTAGCGGCCGGCGGCAAGGAGCTTGCGAACGATCTGATCGGCGTGGTAGCCCTCTTCGCCGGTCATGCAGCGTGAGTTGGCCTGAAAACAAACGCCCATGCCGACAAGCTGATCGAGCCGCTGATCCAGTTGCTCATGGCAGCCGAGCCGTTCGGGGTGCGCCAGGATCGGCCGGTAGCCCTGTTTGATCAGCCAGTCGAACGCTTTGTCCACCCACTTGGGCCAATAGTCGGTCCAGAAATCGGTCATGACCCATTGCGTGGCGGCAAGCGTGGGGACCTGATTGTGTTTGAGGTAGTTGATCACGCCGTCGAACAGCCGAAGCTCCCCGCCGGGCCAGAGGCGGTAGTCGAGGCCCGCCCTGCCCAGGTGTTGTTGGAGCTGCATCGTCAATGCCGGGATGTGCGCCCACGTGTTCATGGGGTATACGTCAGGACAGATGTGTGGCGTACAGATTGAGCCGACAAAACCAGCTTCCATCAGCCTGCGCACCGACGCCAGCGACTCATCGAGGTCAGCGCAGCCGTCGTCCAGGCCGGGCAACAGGTGACTATGGATGTCGATCCGACCCGCGGGCAGGTCGGTCGAGGTGGCTTGGGGATTGGATGCAGGCGCAGGCATGGTCACGTCGTGAACTATATCGGTCAGTTTACTGCCTGGAGGTGGGCGAGGCGTAAAGCAGGTCGACCGGTGCGTTCAACAGCCGGTAGCGAAGCAGTTGCACCGTCGTTTTGGCGGCCCGATCGCGCACGGCGTGGCGGTCCCCGGGCAGGTGAAACAAATACGCTTCGACGCGACCGGCGTCGCCCAGCGCAATCCATACCGTGCCGACCGGTTTCTCGGGCGTACCGCCGTCCGGGCCGGCGATCCCGGTGATCGCCAGTGATAGATCAGCGCCGCTGCGCTCGATCGCGCCGGCGGCCATCGCGCGGACGACCGGTTCGCTCACCGCACCGTATTGGGTCACAAGCGTTTGATCCACGCCGAGTTGCTCCGATTTGAGCCGGTTGGTGTAGGTCACCCATCCGCCGACGTAGACGGCGCTGGACCCGGCGACGTCGGTGAGCATTTTGCCCAGCAGCCCGCCCGTACAGCTCTCGGCGGTGGCGACACGAAGACCGCGCTGCTTCAGCAGCGCGATCGCGGACTGTTGCAGGGACTGCTCATCGCGGCCGAAGACAATCGGCCCCAGGCGCTCGTCGATCTGTGTGACGGTGCGCTCCAGTTCGCGCTGGGCCTGATCCGGGTCGTCGAACCGGCTGCGGACGCGGACCGAGACGATCCCGTCGGCCGTGGTCGTGCCCACCTGCGGGTTGCGGGGGCGGTCCATCAGCTCACCCAGCTTCTGGGCCACGGTGCTTTCGCCGAGGCCGAATGTGTTGATTCGGGTGGTGAGGATCACCGCGCGACGGACCGGGCCGGCCTCAATCTCCGGCCGGATCGACTGCTCGAACATGGCAACCATTTCGTTGGGCACGCCGGGGATGGCGTAGATCACCGCACGGTGCAGCTTCGCCCTGATCCCCGGCGCGGTGCCACAGGTGTTGGTCAGCATTTGTGTGCCCTGTGGGTGCATGGCCTGGACCTTGGTCTTTTCGGGCATGGGCCGGCGGCGCTGGGCGAAGAACGCCGCCAGGGCATCGAGGCTCGGCTCGTGCTGGACCAGTGGCGCGTTCATGGCGTCAGCGAGGGCTTGGCGGGTCAGGTCGTCGTCGGTTGGCCCCAGGCCGCCGGTGATGATGACCCGTTCCGCCGCCTGCGCTGCGGCGGTGATGGCACCGGCGATCGCCCGGCGGTCGTCGGACAGGGTCTGGTGGTAGAGCGTGCCGATGCCCAGCCGGGCCAACTGGCCGCTGAGGTAGGCGCTGTTCGTGTCCAGGCTCTGGCCCAGCACCAGCTCGTCGCCGACCGAAAGGATGATCGCCTCCATGGGGCGATTATATTCGGATCGACCGGCCGGAATCGCCGCCGGAAAATCCCCGTATAATTTCGGCCGTGACCACCACCGCCGCGATTCTCGACGGTAAAGCCGTGGCGCAACGGGTGCTCGAACGTTGCGCCCGACGGGTGCGGCAGATCATCGACGCGACCGGATGCACGCCCGGCCTGGCGACCGTACTGGTTGGCGAAGACCCGGCCTCGGTCACCTATACCCGGATGAAGCGCAAGCGGGCCGAGTCGGTCGGGATGCATTCGCAGAAGATCGAAATGTCCGCATCCACCACGACCGAGCAACTGGTCGCCAGGATCACCGAGCTGGGCGCTGATCCGGGCGTGCATGGGATCCTGCTTCAGCACCCGGTGCCCCCGCAGGTGAACGAACGCGCCGCCTTCGAGGCCATTGGGCCTGCCAAGGATGTGGACGGCGTGACCATTTATAGCTTCGGGACCACGGCGTTCGGCCTGCCGGGCTTCGGGTCCTGCACGCCGGCCGGCATTATGCGGCTGCTGGCGGCCTACGACGTGAGGCTC
>JAZGCX010000152.1:0-13131 GCA_036477175.1 Phycisphaeraceae bacterium | reverse complement strand
TGTCGCTGATTCCCGCGCTGGACCACCCCGGGCCATTGGTCCTTTCATTGGTCACGATCACCCTTGGCATTTTGATCTACCGTGGTCGGGGCGTGGTGGGGCGGTTGCAGCAGCGGCTGGACGTGGTGCCGGCGATGCAGCGTGTGTGGGACAAGTGCATCGACACGGTCAACCAGTTCGGCGTGGTCTTCAGCAGCGTCTGGCAGAACGGCTCGCTGCGGTGGTATTTCTCAGGGATTCTGGTGTTTTTCGTCGGCATCAGCCTGTATGCGCTGTCCCGCGCCGAACTGTCGATCGACGACATCATCGACCTGACGGATATGCAGTGGTATGGAGTGGCGTTGTGCGTGTTGCTCGCGGTGGCGGTGATCACCGTGGTGCGGGCGCGGACGCGGCTGGGGGCGGCGATCGCGCTGACCGCGACGGGGTTTCTGGTCTCGCTGATCTTCGTGGTCTATCGCTCGCCGGACATCCTGCTCACTCAGATCCTGATCGAGACGGTCTCGACGATCTTCATCCTGCTGGTTCTGTTCTTCATGCCGCCGTTCAGGAAAGACCGCGTGTCGCCGGTCCGCAAGGCGTGGAACCTGGCGGTGTCGTGTGCGGTCGGGGTCACGATGTTTGCGTTGGTGCTGCTGGCCACGAGCCCCGGGTTCAGAGAGCCCCGGAACCTGGCGGGTGAGTACCTGTCGCGCGCCTTGTCGGAGGCCGGCGGGCGCAACGCGGTGAACGTGATCATCGTCGATTTCCGGGCGATCGACACCACGGGAGAGATCACCGTGCTGGTCGTGGTCGGGCTGTGCATCTTCGGCCTGCTGCGGGCGAGGAGGAAATCAGCATGACGCCCGGATCGCCTGTCCTGCGAACGGTGGCGCGGTTTGCGGTGCCGATCACGGCCATCGCCTCGCTGGTGATCTTTTTCCAGGGTCACAACCTTCCGGGCGGCGGGTTCATCGCCGGCGTGCTGGCGGCGGCTGCGGGGGCGATGTACCTGCTGGCGTTTGGCCTGGAAAAAGCGTCCCGGTGGGCGTGGTGGAAGCTTTCCGTGGCCGGGCTGCTGATCGCGCTGGTCACCGGGACCGTGCCGATGTTCTTTCACAAGCACTTCATGGACCACACCATGTGGCACCTGCCCGGCGGGATGCACCTGCCCACCGCGACGTTCTTTGACCTGGGGGTGTACCTGGTCGTGTTCGGCACGCTGATGACCATTTTTGTTGAGCTTGGGCTGGAGGGCGACTAGATGGAAGTGCCGATGGCCATTGTGATCGGTGTGATGTTCGCCGGCGGGACGTACATGATCCTGCGGCCGAGCCTGATCCGGATCGTGATGGGCTTTGGTCTGTATTCGAACGCGGCGAATCTGCTGATGATCACCTGCGGCGGCTATTCGCGGGCCCGGCGCGCCCCGTTCGTGAGCGAGGATGCTGCCAACACCGTTCTGGCCAGCGCGCTGATGGACCCGCTGCCGCCGGACATCATCCTGACGGCGATCGTGATCAGCTTTGCGGTGGGCGCGTTGTTCCTGACGGTGTGCTATCGCGTCTATCTCGATTACCGCATCGACAATCCCGATGAGCTGCCTCAGGATGATTCGGAGGACGATCCATCGGGCGTGAACTTTAGCGGCGTGCCGGACGTGATGGCCGAGCTTGCCGAACCGAACCCCAATGCCCCGCACGAGCATGCGGTGCGGGCCCAGGCCGCCCGGCCCGGTTAACCAGAAGGGTCCAAGCGTAACGGATGAATACGCTGATCGTTCCCATCCTGATCCCGTTCTTCACCGCCACGGTGTTGGCGCTGCTGAACGGTAGGCGCACGCTGGAAAAGGCGGTGAGCCTGGTGTCGTGCCTGGGCGTGAGCGGCTTTGTGTTCTGGCTGCTGTTTCACGTGGACGGCGGCGGCATCCAGGCGATGAAACTCGGGGGGTGGGACGCGCCGTTCGGCATCGCCTTCGTGGCGGACCGGCTGGCGTGCATCATGCTGTGCCTGTCGATGACCATCGGCACGGTGGTCCTGATCTACACCTTCTGGACGGTGACCCCGCGGCAGCAAAAGTATTTCTTCTACCCGCTGTTCCAGATCGTGCTGCTGGGGGTCAACTGGTCGTTCCTGACCGGTGACCTGTTCAACCTGTTCGTCGCCTACGAGGTGATGCTGGTTGGCTCGTACGGCATGATGATGGTCGGCGCAACCAAGGCGCAGGTCCGCCAGACGATGAAGTACATCGGCATCAACACGATCGGCTCCACGTTGTTCGTGGTGGGCTGCGGTTTGATCTATGCGACGGTGGGCACGCTGAACATGGCCGACCTGTCCCAGCGAACCGCGACGCTCAGCGGCGATCAGGCCGGCCTGGTCACCGCGGTCTCGATGGTCCTGCTGGTGGTGTTTGCGCTGAAAACCGCTGCGTTCCCGCTGTTCTTCTGGCTGCCCGATTCGTATCCGGTGGTGCCGTCGGGCGTGGTGGGCTACTTCGCGGGGCTGCTCACCAAGGTGGGGGTCTATTCGCTGTTGCGGGTGTTCGTCATGGTGTTCCGCCAGCCGGGGGCGGAGTTTGCGATCAACGTCCTGCTGGTGCTGTCGGGCTTCACCATGTTGTTAGGGGTGCTCGGTGCGATGTGCCAATGGGACATCCGCCGCATCCTGTCCTGGCACATCATCAGCCAGGTGGGTTACATGGTGATGGGGATCGGGTTGGCCGCCAATGCGTCCATCGCCCAGATCGCGATTGCCGGCACCATCTTTTACGTCGTCCACCATATCATCGTGAAGTCGTGTTTGTTTCTGGTGGGGGGGATTGCCGAGCGCGTCAGCGGTTCACAGGACCTGCGGAAGATGGGCGGTGTGCTCGAACTGTCGCCGGCTGTGGCGGGGCTGTTCCTTGTGGCGGCCCTGTCGCTGGCGGGGATGCCGCCGTTTTCCGGGTTCCTCAGCAAGCTGGTGCTGGTGAGAGCGGGGTTGACGGGAGGAAACTATGTGGTCGTGCTCGTGGCGGTCGTGACCGGCTTCCTGACGCTTTATTCGATGAGTAAGATCTGGTCCTACGCGTTCTGGCGGCAGCGGTGTCGGCAGACGGCCGGGCTCAATTACCGTGGCATGATGGCCCCCACGGCGGTGCTGGTGCTGTTCACGATCGTGATGGGCTTGTGGGCCCAGCCGTTCTTGGCGCTGGCGACTAGGGCCGCCGGCGACGTGACCGACCCGAGCCAGTACATCTCGGCGGTGCTTGGACCGGCCGACGATCAACCTGCCGTGACCGGGCTGACCGCCGGCGAACCGGTGACCCGGGTAGCCGCTGCTGCGTCGGCAGCGGGTGGAACAGACATGATCGGAGACCGCCCATGAAACGTGCTTATCACGCCGTCCGATATGTGTTCATCTTCCTCAAGGCGCTGGTGCTGGCCAACATCGAGGTGGCGAAGCTGGTGCTGTCGCCTGTGCTGAAGATCCGTCCCGGATTCCTCGCGGTGCCGATGGAGGCGTCTTCGGACTTCGAGATTACGAGCCTTGCCAACTCCATCACGCTGACGCCCGGCACGATTGCCGTTCACGTGCCGGAGGATCGTCACGTGATCGTGATCCATGCGCTGAACGTCGGCGACGATCCTGATCGGGTGCGCCGGGGCGTCAAGCAGGTGCTCGAAGCCAACATCCTCAAATGGACGCGTCCGCAGGAGGGGGGCAAATGAGCGACTTCCTGACCGGTGTCAGCATGATCTGCCTGGCGGCGTTGTTCATTGCCGGTGCGATGTGTCTTTACCGGATCGTCATCGGGCCGAACGCGGCGGATCGAGCCGTCGGCCTCGATACCCTGGCCAGCGTGTTCATCGGCATCATCTGTCTGTTGTGCATCGTGTGGGGATCGACCCTGTATTTCGACGCCGTGTGGGTCCTGACGCTCGTGGGCTTCATCGGGTCGGCGGCAATCGCCAAGTACCTGGAGAAAGGCCGGGTGTTCTGATGCCCCCACTGATCGAAATCATCGTGGCGGCGACGATGCTCATCGGGACGTTTCTGATGGTGGTCGCCGGTATCGGATTGCTGCGGTTTCCCGACATCTACTGCCGCATGCACGCCGCCGGGAAAGCCGGGACCTTGGGGATTTCGATGATCATCCTCGCGGCAATCATTTTCTTTCATACCGACCTGAGCGTGATGGTCCGGGGCGTCCTGGCGATCTTCTTCCAGTTCCTGACCACGCCCACGGCCACTCACCTGCTGGCCAAAGCCAGCTATATCACCGAGTATCCGCTGTCGGATCGCACCGCGGTGGATGAGTTGAAAGCGTATCTTCCTTCCCGTCCCGACGAGACGTACGGCCACGAGTGATGGTGTTGGCCGCCACGTCATCTGCGCTACACGGCCTGCAAGCGGGTCCGCGAAGTACGGTCTGCGGCGGCAGTGGTTGATCACACTGCCAGTGGTTACCTTATCGCCATGAGCCACCAGAATCTCTGGGCCCCGTGGCGGATGCAATACGTCCAGCAACTGGATGGGTCGGCGGCGACCGCAAATGAGGGCGACGGCTCGGACTGCTTCCTCTGTGCCGCCACCGCCGTGACGCTCGGCACCGATGAAGCACGTGAGCACCATGTGCTCGTCAACGACCGGCGCGGGCTGATCCTGCTGAACCGCTACCCGTACACCAACGGCCACCTGCTGATTGCGCCCACCCAACACCTGGCAGACCTGAGCGACCTTGACTCGCGGCAGCGGTTGGACCTGATCGATCTGGTCACGCTGGCCGAGGGACTGCTTCGCACGGCCATCAACCCGCAGGGGTTGAACATCGGGATCAACCTGGGCCGGTGCGCCGGCGCCGGCTTGCCGGGCCACGTGCACGTGCACGCCGTCCCGCGATGGAACGGTGACACCAACTACATGCAGGCGATCGGCTGCGTCCGGGTGATCCCCCAGGCGCTGGAAGAAAGTTACGAACAGTTGGCGGATACGATTAAGAAGTTAGAAACTGGGAACCCGGGTCGAAGCGCCAAACCCTGAACCCTGGACCCGGTACCCCGAATCCTGGACCCTTATTCTTATCCTTACGCCGCGTGACGGGTGTCGAAGCGGATGCCGATCTCGTGGCCGCACTCATGGCTAGTACAGCGCACGACGTGACCATAGCGGTCGAAGCCCTGTTCGGGACCATGAGGTGGGAAGAAGACGGCGATGCGGGTGTTGGGTTCGATCGGTTCCGGGGAGATCGCGCCCAGGCCCGAATCGGAGATGTTGCACAGTTGAAGCGAGCAGATGCGGTTGCGTTGGTCTGTGGGGTCATTGTTCGTCTGAAGCGACGTGACCCGGTCGGTCAGCGTGTAACGTCGGGCCCCGCGGCGTTCGAGCGGGATCGCATCTCGCCGGCCGGCCGGGGTGGGCTTCACCAACTTCAGTGCGGCGTGGTTCGACATCGGTTGCTCCTGATCTGAGCGGGCCACCCCGACAACTGGCATCGGCGCAATAACAGGCAAGGTTTACTCAGCTTGACATTGGCATCGGATAAAAAACCGGCGTGTGTCTGGCTGGTCGGCGCGGGGCCGGGGGACTGTGGCCTGATTACGGTCCGTGGTCTGCAAGTGTTGCGCAGATCCGAGGTTGTGGTCCACGACGCCTTGGCCAACCCCGCGTTATTCGACCTGGCGCCCCCCGATGCGCAGATCATCGACGTGGGTAAGCGAGCCGGCGACCACAAGCTGGATCAGGATCAGATCAACCAGTTGTTGGTGGACTACGCCCGGGCGGGCAAGCGGGTGGTTCGGCTCAAGGGCGGCGACCCGTACTTATTCGGACGTGGCGCTGAAGAGGCGGCTTACCTGGCACGGCACGGCATCAGCGTTGAGGTTGTCCCGGGCGTCACCGCGGGGGTCGCAGCACCCGCAGCCGCCGGTATCCCCGTTACCCACCGCATGCTGGCCAGCACGGTCACCTTCGTCACCGGTCACGAAGACCCGACCAAGCAGGCAACAGCGGTGGATTACCAGTCCCTGGCGGGTCTGATCGGCAAGGGTGGAACCGTCTGTTTCTACATGGGGGTTGGGCGGCTGGGGGTCATCGCGGACGAGTTGCACCGTCACGGGTTACCGCTGACCACACCGGTGGCCGTGGTGCAATGGGGCACGCTGCCGCGGCAGCGGGCCGTTCGCACGACACTCGCCGCTGCGCCCGACGGCGTCGCCGCGGCGGGCATCGGCGCCCCGGCCATTATCGTCGTCGGTCAGGTTGCCGCGATCGACGAGCCCGGCCTCGACTTCTTCACGAGTCGGTCGCTGTTCGGTCAGTGCGTGCTGATCACCCGCACGCGGCACCAGGCGTCGCAGTTGCGGGCCAGGCTGGAAGAACTCGGTGCCGAGGTTCTTGAGGCGCCGACGATCGAGCTGGTGCCGCCCGACAACTGGGCCGACGTGGACGCGGCGATCCGCCGCATCACAGACTACGACTGGCTTGTGCTCACCAGCGTCAACGGGGTCGAGGCGCTGGCCCAGCGGTTGGATTATCTTCAACTGGATGCTCGGCACTTTGGGGGTGTCAAGATCGCCGCGATCGGTGACGCCACCGCCGACACGTTGCACAGCCGTCTGCAACTTCGCGCCGACCTGGTGCCGACACGATTTGTCGCCGAGTCGCTGGCCGCCGAGCTGATCGCTCAGCACGACGTAAAGGACAAACGGTTGTTGCTGCTGCGGGCCGACATCGCTCGCCCGGCTTTGCCGAAGCTGTTGACTGATGCAGGCGCGAACGTGACGGAGTTGGCGGTGTATCAGACGCACCGAGCCGCCGCGCTGCCCGCCGATTGCCTGGCGGCGCTGCGAGCGGGGCGGGTGGACTGGGTCACGTTCACCAGTTCGTCCACGGCGACCAACCTCGCTGAAATGCTTGGCAACGAGCGGGACCTGCTGGAACAAGTCAAGATCGCTTCGATCGGCCCGGTCACCAGCGACACGGTGCGGAAACTGGGCTTGAGCGTCACGACCGAGGCCGCCACGTCAAACATCGACGGGCTTGTCGAGGCGATCGAGCGGTTTGATCCTGGCCGCGGTCGGTAAGCGCGGTCCGCCGATACCGTTGGCGGTTGGGCCTTGCACCGGGCACCGGGCACGCTCTACTATGGGCTTATGCCCTGCGCGCGCCTGCAACTGGAGCACACCGCATTGCTGGTCGTTGACGTGCAGGAGAAGCTCAAACCACACATCCACGCTGCCGAGCAGATCGTCCGCCAGATCGGCAAGCTGATCGACGGCGCGGCGGCACTGGGCATCCCGACGCTGGTGACCGAGCAGTACCGCAAGGGGTTGGGCCGGACGGTGCCCGAACTGGACAAGAAGCTGGACCGGGCGGTTTGCAATCACGAGAAGCTGGTGTTCTCTGCCTGCATCGAACCGATTCGCCAGGAGCTGATCCGCCAAGGCGCCCGCACCGTGCTGGTGTGTGGGATTGAGGCCCACGTGTGCGTGTTGCAGACGTGCCTGGACCTGATCGACAGCGGGTTCATGGCGGCGGTGGCGGTCGATGCGATCGGGTCGAGGTGGCCGGCCGATCGGGACGCGGCGATCCAGCGGATGGTCCAGGTGGGGGTGGTGCCGACGACGGTCGAGTCGGCCCTGCTGGAGCTGGTCCACAAGGCCGGCGGCGACCGATTCCGGGCCGTCCTGCCGATCATTAAGTAGCATGAGGTGGCACGGGGGGGGCTGGACCGCCGCGGTTGCCCCCGTTTAGCCGGTACGGTAGGCTGATTGCCGACATTCTGCCTTGCTTTGCTGGTGCGGTTTCCCCGAGATTAAGGTAAGGAGTAACCTTCGATGCTCGACCACTACGAACAGTTGAAGAACCTGGTTGCTTCGATCGACGACGACGTGCGCAAGGCGGAGGGGGGCAACAAGGCGGCGGGCACCCGCGTTCGCAAGGCGATGCAGGACGTCAAGCAGGCGGCTCAGACGCTGCGTGTGGCCGTCCTCGAGAGCCGCGAAGGTGAGGGTGGCTCGGGCGACTGACCCGGTGTGCGCTTTTCAGCCATTGCTGGGGCGATGACCAGGGGGTGTGCGTGGCGGCACATGGTGCCGGCCGCGATGGCGCAGCTTGCTGTGCCTAATGTAATTCCCTTATATTTAAGAACTTACCTCTAACGAGCCGCCGGATTCATGGCCCCACAGTTGCTGTTTGACATTTGCGGGTTGGACTTCGACAAGGTCCAGTATGGCGTGGAGCAGATCGAGCAGCGCAACCCGCACCGTGGGGCGATGCGGATGCTGGACGGCGTAGTGTACGTCCAGGAGAACTTCCACACGTGCGTCGCCTACAAGGACATCCGCACCGACGCATTCTGGGTCCCGGGCCACATCCCCGGTCGGCCGCTGTTCCCGGGCGTCTTGATGATCGAAGCCGCCGCCCAGTTGGCCAGCTTCGTCACCATGCTCCGCTACCCCGACATCAAGTTCATGGGCTTTGTCAAGGTCGATGCGGTCAAGTTCCGCGGTCAGGTCGAGCCGGGCGACCGCCTGGTGATCCTGGCCAAGATGGTGGAGTTCCGCCGCCGCCGCTCGATCTGTGACGCTCAGGCCCTGGTCAACGGCACGGTCGTTTTCGAGGGCCGGATCACCGGGATGCCCATGTGAGGGACGAAAAGCGAAGAGCGAAGAGCGAGCGAGGATCATGGGGCATCGGCATCCGACATCCGTCGCTCCCCGCTCTTCGCTCTTCACTCTTCACCTGTTCCGCTTTGTTGACCGGGTTTGGGGCCGTGACTATCCTTTGCCCCAATTCTGCTGACCTAAGTCGCGAAGGGACTTGCGCCGGTGCCGATCCTCGCTCAACAGACCGCGGCCGAGCCGCTTGCCCAGGTGGCCCCGTACCTGTTTTTCGCCTTTGCAGGCGTGGTGTGCCTCAGTGCCTGGGCGTTGGTCTTCAGCCAGAACATCGTGCGGATGGCGGTCTACCTGCTGCTGACCCTCGGCGGCGTGGCGGGGCTGTACTTCATGCTCAACGCTGAGTTCCTGGCGGCGATCCAACTGATCGTGTACGTCGGCGGTACGCTGATCCTGATCGTCTTCGGCGTCATGCTCACCAGCAAGAACCCGTTCCTGCAATTGCGTGTCAAAGGCTGGGAGGTGTTGCTCGGGGTAGGCGTGGGGCTGGCCATTATGGGCCTGCTGGTTTTTGCACTCATCAGCACGGACCTGAGCCGCCGCAGCCGACTTGTGGCCGGTGGCTATGAGCATGTGGCGCTAATCGGCAAGGCGCTGCTGTCGGCCTACCTGGTGCCATTCGAGGTCGCCGCGGTCCTGCTGCTGGTGGTGATGATCGGGGCGGCCTTCATGGCCAGAAAAAGGGCGCGGCAGTAAGCAAAAGCAACGCACAAGGAAACTCTTTAACCACCCCTCGACCCGGGACCCCAGACCCGATCCATGAATCCGCTTTTCAGTATTGACCTGCACCACTTCCTGTTTGTCTCGACCATCCTGGTCGGGGCGGGCATCGCCACCGTGCTGACCAAGCGCAACGCGATCGGCATCCTGATCGGCGTCGAACTGGTGCTCAACGCCGCGGGCGTCAACTTTGTCGCGTTCAACCGATACGCCTGGGGCGGGGGCCCCCCATCACCGCTTATGGCGATTGGGGAGCCCGGTCAGCCTGTCACGCCGCTGATTGACGGACAGATGTTTGCGATCTTCATCATCGTCCTGGCGGCGGCGGAGGCGGCGGTGGCGCTGGCGATCTTTCTGAACTTCTACAACAACTTCAGCTCGATCGACGTGGAGAAGGCCGACGAGCTACGCGGGTAGCAGCGCTACCCGATGACCGGCGGTGAACAGCCGCCGGCCCGTGACTTGCCGGGTCGCGGCGATGGTCAATGGACTTTTAGATACGAATGACTGAGTCGTCACAGAACCTGATTGCCGTCCTTGCAACCACGGCGCTGCTGCTGCCGCTGATCAGTTCGGCCGTGGTCATCCTCGCCACCCGGCGGTTGTTGTTCAAAGCCACGGGCGTTTTCACCACCGCGGTGATGGGCCTGTCGTTTGTCTGCTCGCTGGTCATCTTGTTCATGTGGACCAAGGGGTCGGAACCCATCGTCCATAACTTGAAGTGGATACCTATCCCCGGGACCGAGGCCGGCTGGCTCCACCTGGGCGTGATGATCGACGGCCTGACGGTGGCCATGCTCGTGATGGTCACCGGTGTTTCGACGCTCGTGCACCTGTACAGCATCGGTTACATGGAAGGCGACAAGCGGTACAACTGGTTTTTCGCCTACCTGTCGCTGTTTGCCTTCTCCATGCTCGGCATCGTCGTGGCCAACTCTCTGATCATGCTCTTTATCTTCTGGGAGCTGGTGGGTCTGACCAGCTACCTGTTAATCGGCTTCTGGTTCGAGAAGCGCGGCCCGCAGCTCGCCTGCACCAAGGCGTTCGTGATGAACCGCATCGGCGACACGGGCTTTCTGATCGGTTTTGGCATCCTGTTCTACAAGCTCGGGGGCAACGTGCTGCTACCGGCGGCCGAAGGCGGCATGTTTGACGCGATCAAACAACTCATCGAAGCCGACGGCTACTCGATCACCCGACCGCCGATGTGGCTGACCGCCGCGGGGATCGGCCTGTTCTTCGGCGCCATCGGCAAATCGGCCCAGTTCCCCCTGCACACCTGGCTGCCCGACGCGATGGAAGGGCCCACCCCCGTCTCCTCCATCGTCCACTCGGCCACCATGGTCGCCGCCGGCGTGTACCTGACCGGCCGCATCTACCCGATCCTCACCCCCGCCGCCCACCTGTTCATCGCCACCATCGGCCTGATTACCCTGGTCATGGCCGCGTGCATGGCGATGGTGATGACCGACATCAAACGGGTGCTGGCTTACTCGACTCTGTCACAACTGGGTTACATGATCCTGGGCATGGGCGTCGGCTCCTACGCCTTTGCATTGTTCCACCTGATCTCTCATGCCTTCTTCAAGTGCTGCCTGTTCCAGTGCGCCGGGTCGGTCATCCACGCCGCCAACCACGAACAGGACATGCGCCAGTACGGCGGCCTGGGCAGGAAGCTGCCGATGACCATGGCCTGTTACGCCGTCTGCATGGTGACCATCTCCGGCGTCGGTCTGATGTCGTTCAGCTTCTTCTCCGGGTTCTACTCCAAGGACGGGATTATCGCCGGGGCGGTGGCGTACGGCGACGCGCTGCGCGGCTGGGGTCCGTTGTTCTATTGGGGCCCGCTCATCATCGCTTACGTGACGCCGTTCTACATGGCCCGCAGCTTCGCCCTGACCTTCCTCGGCAAGCCGCGCAACCAGCGCCTCTACGACGGCGCGCATGAGGCACCCTACACGATGGTCGTTTCACAGATGATTCTGGCGGCGATGGCCATCCTGGCGGTGCCGTGGATCATGCCGTTCTGGTTCAACCTGATCGATTCGTCGCGGCAGGCGATGGTCGCCGGCGGCGTCAGTTGGGTGCTGCCGGTTGACCACCATGGCCTGGCACATGGTTTCCACATCGTTCACAACGGGTTGCTGTACGGGCTGGCCGGCGTGGTGATGATCGTGGTGGGCGGGTTTATGTACAAGGACGGGTTCAGGTACAGTTCAAGGATCGTCGCGCTGCCGATCGTGAAGCCGCTTTACACCTGGGCGCTGAACAAGTTCTACTTCGACGAGCTGTACGATCATGTCACCGTTGGCCTGGGCCGGTTGGTTGCGGCGATCATGAACGCGATCGACGAGTGGCTCGTGGACGGGCTGGTCGTCAACGGCGCCGCGTGGGCGACGAAATGGTGGTCGTTTGGCGTCGGCCGGTTCGACAACGACGTCGTGGACGGCATAGCCAACGGAGCGGCGGACATGGCCCAGGCCGGCGGCAACGTGCTGCGCGCCACCCAGGTCGGCCGCATCCGCGCCTACGTCCTGCTGCTGTTTGTCTCCGCCGCGCTGGCGACATTACTGACGGTGACGGTGGTGTTGGTCGTTGGTTAAAGGAAATGGCCGCAAATGGACGCCAATAAACGCAAATGGTCATATTGGCGTTCATTGGCATTGATTCGCGGCTAACTACGGAACTTACTCATGCAAGCCGTACTCAACTGGATGATCTTCATTCCCACGATCGGCGCGTTGCTTTGCCTGATCGTACCCACCAAGCACCAGTCGCGCGTGGTCGCGCTGGCCACGTCGATCGTCACGCTGTTGCTGAGTATTTTCCTTTTGCACGGATATTTGAGTGCCGATGCCGGCGGCGTCCAGTTCGTCACCTCCAAAGTTTGGATCAGTGCCATCAACGCCCACTACGCCACGGGGCTCGACGGCCTGTCGCTGCCGCTGGTCGTGCTGACCACGGCCCTTTCGGTTCTGGTGGTCGCGGCGGGGTGGAAGATTGACCAAGCCGCCAAGGCGTACAACGCCCTGTTCCTGTTCCTGCTCACCGGCATGCTCGGCGTGTTCCTGGCGCTGGACCTGTTCCTGTTTTACGTGTTCTTCGAGATATCGCTGCTGCCGATGTACTTCCTGATCGGTATCTGGGGCGGGCCCCAGAAGGAATACGCGGCCATCAAGTTCTTCCTGTTCACGCTGGCCGGTTCGATCTGCCTGCTGATCGTTATGCTGGGGCTGTACTTCTACACCCCCGATGCCGCCGGCGCGGTCGCCAACACCTGGGATATGCTCGCGATTCAGCAGAAGGGCGGCCCCGTCGCCGCGCTGTTCGCTGATGGCGGTGAGCACTGGACCTTTGCCCGGATCGCCTTCTGGCTCACCTTCATCGCCTTTGCCATCAAGATCCCCATCGCCCCGCTGCACACCTGGCTGCCCATCGCCCACGTCGAGGCCCCCACGCCCATCTCGATGATCCTGGCCGGCGTGCTCTTGAAGATGGGTGGCTACGCCCTGATGCGGATCACTTATCCGTTCTTCCCCGATGCGGCGCAACTGTTCTGGGCCTATATCGCCAGCATCGGCGTGTTCAGCATCATCTACGGGGCGCTGTGCGCGATGGCGCAGACCGACTGGAAGAAACTGGTCGCTTACTCATCGGTGAGCCACATGGGCTACGTCACGCTCGGCATCGCCGTGCTGACCCGCACCGGTTTCGACGGGGCCTACTTCCAGATGATCGCCCACGGCATCACCAGCGCGATGATGTTCTT
>JAZGCX010000151.1:0-2039 GCA_036477175.1 Phycisphaeraceae bacterium | reverse complement strand
GTGGCCTGCGCCAGGAAGATCTCCCGGCCCGCCGCCCCCGACATGCGGTTGAGCGCCTCGACCAGCTGCAGCTTTTCCATGGGCGTATAGTTGTAGTTGCGCAGGAAGCCCCCGACGATCTCTTCGTCGATGCCCATCTCCAGCAACTTCTTCTCGTTGATCTTGGTGAGCAAAGCCGGCGGGTTGTCGATCAACAGCTGGTTCATGTCGTTGGTCATGCTGAGCAGCAGGATCGGCAATTCCAACTGGGTGCCCTCGGTCGCCATGCCCATCGCGACTCCCACGGTGATGCCACCGGCGAAGGCCGCCCGGCCCACCGACACCAGCGCCTGCTGCAGCGGCTCCCAGTCGGTGTAGGGATCGACGCCGAGCTCCACGGCAAACGCCCGCTTGGTCGCCGCCCAGCCGGCCGCCGAGGACAGTGCGCCTTCCTGATAGGGATCGCCGGATCCGACCGAGCGCGCCACGTTGCCAAACCATCGCCCGATCCCCTTGACCGCTCCGGTGGTGGTCTCGATTGGTGCGGTGACCAGGGCCACGGCACCCTCGATCGGCGCCAGCACACCGGCCTTCAACGCGTCGCCAAAGACGCCGACCCGGCTCATCGAGTCCAGCACCAGCAGCGCCTCGGCCTCCTGGATACGAGCGCGCAGGCGGTAGTCGCTGATCGCTTGAACCTCGCCCCAATCGGTGGTCAGCACGTAGGTGTTGGAGTAGCCGTCGTTGACGACCAGCGCGTCGATCCTGTAGCTCTGGCCGACCATCAGCTCGTCCGGCACGATCAGCGCCGCGTTGAGCTCCAGCGGCGGCTGCTCAAATGACTCAGCCGCTAAAGTGGTAGCGGGCAAAAGGGCCCATACAACGAAACTCAGGACCGCGAAGGGCTTGCCTGTTCGACCGTTCATCGCTCTCCCCCCCAATGCATTAAGCACAGACGCAACACCGTGGCCCTTAAGAACAATGGCGGTATGTCAGCGGACAATGATAGCCCACCGGTCGGTAGGCCCGCCGTCCATCCGCCTTGCTGCGAGACCGTGGTGCTTGAATCCCCCCGTCAGTCATAGAGCAGTCATATGACTGCACGTAATGTAATCGGACGATAGTGTCTTACGATGGACCGACTAATTACCCATCCAGGAATAGGAGACGTAGAGGCCGCCGATGAACTGGTTCTCGTCGCCTGCCCCATCGACCACCGGGCTGTCTTCGGCGTCGTTCAGCAGGCGCGTCCAGCCGCCGATGATCCCGAGGCCCCAGCGCTCGGTCATGTCGTAGTTGAACGCAATGTTCACGCCCACGTCATTGAAACCGTCAGAGGCGCTGAAGGTGGACAGGCCGCTGGCCGCCGAATCCGCCGGCGTCACGTCGAAATAGGTCTCCATGTAGTCGTCCGAAGCATAGGTCGCCGAGGCCGAGAGGTTGAAGTGCCAACGATCGCCAAGCGGACGACGGTAATGGATCTCCGGCGTCAGCAGCCAGCCATCGTGTTCGTCGGTTACGTCGTGCACCCACTCCACCTCGGCGCCGATCACGCCGCCGCCGTCGAGATTGTGGTCGTAGCCGACCTGCGCGCCCAGCTCCAGGGCCCCGTCGACGTCGCTCATCTTGTCGACCGCGTTGTTTTCCACGTCGTCGCGCTCGCCGCGGTAGTTGACCACCGGGCCCAGGCGGAAGTTCGGATGCGGAACCAGATTGGAGGTGAACTTCAAACCGAACAGCTGCCCGTATTGATGGCCCTTCTGGATCCGCGCAACCGGCAGCGGTGCTGCTTCGTACTCGTCCGAGCCTTCATAGTCGGGCACCGCCACGGCACCAAGGCCAAGCGTATATTGCCAGCGATCCGAAACCTCACCCGTGTGGCCCAGGCTGTCCGCCGCCGCACCGGAGTCGATCCCGATGCCTTGGGCCGACACCGGCGTGGTCATGAAAATCAAGAGCAGGCCCGCAAGAATCGGCAGGCAGGCCCAAACGCTCCGATCTCTCATCATAAAACCTCCAAGCCAGACCACGCCAAACGGCCACAAGGACAGCACAATCCG
>JAZGCX010000150.1:0-7594 GCA_036477175.1 Phycisphaeraceae bacterium | reverse complement strand
ACGATCGGGTCCTTCTCCGGCAGCGATTTTAGTACCGCATCCACCGCGGCGAATGGATCGTTCACCGGCAGGTTGATAAACAATCGGCCCAGCACGGTGACGACATAGATACTGGGCGTGCCCTCGCCCTGGGCCGGTTTCAGCCGCATCCAACCTTTGCCCTTGGCGCCGGCGGGCAGGTTGGCCGGGCGGATGATGTTCGATTGCTGCTCCAGCGTCTTGATGATCTGATTCTTGCGGAAGGCGTGGTCGCCCAGCGTGATGCCGTCGATGCCGGTGGCGCACAGCTTTTCGTAGAGTTGGGGCGTCAGGCCTGAGCCGTTGGCGGCGTTTTCGGCGTTGGCGACGACCAGGTGCGGCCGCCACCGGTCGCGGATCGCCCCCAGGCACTGGGCCACCGCCTGCCGCCCCGGGGTGCCCACAATGTCGCCCAGCATGACCAGTCGGATCGACATGGGCTCAGCCTAGCAGATACGGCCTTCGGGCTCCTGTTGGCCATGCGGCAATCGACAATCGTTATTCGCTGCCTGTTGACACCCTATGTACAACGCGCCAAGATTTGGTAGAGCCGGCACCGCAGGGTCCACATCTTGCGGTGCCAGGAGCACTGTGGATGCGCTGTCCATTCTGCGGTGATAACAAAGACAAGGTGATCGACTCGCGTGGCTCCGACGGCGGGCGGGTCATCCGCCGCCGCCGCCAGTGCCTGGTCTGTAACAAACGTTTCACCACCTATGAGCACATTGAGCAGAACTCCCGCCTGGCGGTGATCAAGCGCGACGGCACCCGCGTGCCATACGACCGCCAGAAGGTGCTCACCGGGCTCGAAAAGGCCTGCTTCAAGCGACCCATTCGCGCCGAGCAGTTGCAGCAACTGGTCGAGACGGTCGAAGAGGAATTGTTCCGCAAGAATGAGCGCGAGGTCGAGTCGATTGACATCGGCCGAGCCATCGCCGATCGGCTCAAACGCCTCGACCAGGTCGCTTACGTCCGCTACGCCAGCGTGTACAAGGCGTTCAAGGACCTCGACGATCTGCTCGACGAAGTCCGCGACGTGATCGAGTCCACCGCGCCGCCCGAACCGCCCGACCAGGGACGCTTGTTCTAGACAACCGTGCGCGATGTGGCGCCGTTTTCGCCGCCGAACCCGCGTGGATCGCGAAAAATCGCCCCTCCCACCGGCCGCTTCCAGAAATCGTTGCCTGAACCATCACGTTTGGATATCCTTATGGGAGCGGGAGACGCGGCCTGCCTGGCCATGTTGTTGGGGTGGTCGGCCTCTCTGGATCGACACATATCTCGAAAGGAGCCGCCGATGCCAGCCATCAAGGACATCCTCGCAAACAAAGGCTCACAGGTGTTGTCCGTCAGCAAATCCGCCACGGTCATGGACGCCGCCCTGCTCATGAACGAGCACAAGATCGGCGCCCTGGTGGTCGTCGAGAACAAGCAGGTCATCGGCATCTTCACCGAGCGTGACGTGTTGCAGCGGGTCGTCGCCGTCACACGCGACCCGGCCAAGACACGCATCAGCGACGTGATGACCACCGAAGTCGCCTGCGCACGCCCCGAGACCAAAATCGACGAGGCCCGCAGCGTCTTCAAGAACCGTCGCATCCGGCACCTGCCCGTCATTGACGACAACAAGCAACTGGTCGGGCTGATCTCCATCGGCGACCTCAACGCCTACGAGATCAACGGTCAGGAAACGACCATCCACTTCCTGCACGAATACCTGTACGGCACGACCGACACCGGCCACACGGCCTGAGTCGCTTGGTGTTCCCGGGCGGGTTCAGGAACCGCAAGCGTTTCAACCCATAGCCCCGCCCGCAAGGGCGGGGTTCAGGTACCCCAGGCATCTCAAACCCCGGCCTCGCGGCCGGGGGCGGTGAGCAGGCGAATACGTCACCGCGGCGTTTTTCGTATCCGCTCTTACAGCGCCTTGACCACCAGGTCACCGACCTCGCTGGTGGAGAAGCCCATCCGGCCGGCGCTGAGCGACTTGAGCTTGGGCGTGGTCCTTTTGATGGCGTCTTCGACGCGGTCGCCGGCTTGCTTTTTGTCGCTGTTTTGTAAGAGCATCGCCAGCGCGCCGATCGCCGCGAGCGGGTTGATCACGTTCTGGCCGGTGTATTTGGGGGCCGATCCGCCGATCGGTTCGTACATCGACGTGCCGCCGGGCTCGGGGTTGATGTTGCCCCCGGCGGCGATGCCCATGCCGCCCTGGATCATCGCGCCAAGGTCCGTGATGATGTCGCCGAACATGTTGGGCACGACGATGGTGTCGTAGAACTCGGGGTTCTTGACAAACCACATGCAGCAGGCATCGACGTGGTTGTAGTCGCGCCGGATGTCGGGGTAGTCGGCGTTGCCCACTTCTTCAAACGCGCGGAACCACAGGTCGCCGCAGTAAGTCAGCACGTTGGTCTTGTGCACCAGGGTGAGCAGACCCTTGCCCTGGCCGTTTTCCTTCTTGCGGCGGCAGAAGTCGAAGGCAAACCGCAGGCACCGGTCGACGCCGAACCGCGTGGCGATCATCTCCTGCGTGGCGATCTCCTGCGGCGTGCCCTGCCGCATGATCCCGCCGTGGCCGCAGTACAGGTCCTCGGTGTTTTCGCGGATGACGTCGAAGTTCACGTCGTCCGGGCCTTTGTCTTTCAGCGGCGTTTCCACACCGGGGTAGAGCTTGACCGGCCGCAGGTTGATGTACTGATCGAGTGCAAACCGCAGCCGCAGCAGCAGGCCCTTTTCGAGGATGCCGGGCTTGACGCCGGGATGACCCACCGCGCCGAGCAGGATTGCGTCGAACCGGCGAAGCTCGTCGATCTGGTCGTCGTTGATGACCTGGCCTGTGGCGAGGTACCGATCGCCGCCGAAGTCGAACTCGGCTGTGCTGTAATCGAAGCTTTCGAGCTTGGCGACTGCTTCGAGGACTTTCAGCGCTTCGCGGACGACTTCGGGCCCGGTGCCGTCACCGGGTAAGACTGCGATTTTCAGAGCCATGTTTCATCTCCGGGCCGGGTGCGCGGGGCCGCCATAGATAACAACCCCCACCTCGCGCGGCAAGGCGAGCCGAGTCGGCAGCCGGATCGGGGCTGACGGTTGGACAGGCGACGACTATGATCCGCGGGATGTTCAGCACGCCCTCGGTCATACGCACCCGCTTGCCGTTCAGCGCGATCGCTGCGGCCCTGTTGTTGCTGGTTGGTTGCACCGCCACGTCGGGGCCATTGTCGGCGTCGGCTGCGGTTACACCGGACCGCGACGCGCGGCGGTTCGCCCGGCTCGTGGCCGATTTGGCCGACCCGGCGATGCAGGGCCGCGGACCGGGCACGCAAGGCATCAACCGGGCTCGTGATTATCTGATCGAGCGATTCAAGGCCGCCGGCCTGCAACCGGCGTTCGGCGACGCCTATGCGCAGCCGTTCGAGATCGACCTCGGCGCCAAGGTCAACCGCCAGTCGCTGGAAGTGATCGGCCCGGCCGGTCAGATCATCCAACAGCCGACGACGGGCCGGCACTACAGCGCGCTGGGGATGTCGGCCAACGCGGCGTTCGAGGGCGAGGCGGTGTTCGTTGGATACGGGTGCGTCAGCGAAGCACACGGCTACGACAGCTACCGCCACGCCCGGCCCGGGGCGCTTCGCGGCAAGGTGGCGGTGGCGTTCCGGTACGAGCCGATGGACCTGGACGGGCGGAGCCTGTGGTCGGCCGGTCGCGGCCAATGGACCGAGGCGGCGCACCTGATCCACAAGGCGAAGTGGGCCGCCGAGCGCGGCGCGGTAGCGCTTCTGGTGGTCAACCCGCCGTGGCAAACGTTAAGAGGTCCGCTGTTGTCGGCGCGATCCACCTCCAGCGGTTCGCGTGCCGACATCCCTGTGCTGCATGTGCGATCATCGCTGGTCGAGCGGATGGTCGCCAAGGCCGGGCGCAACGCAGACGCCACGCTCAAACAGTGGCAACGCCGCGGCAACAAAGGCACGGCGGGGCTCGACCGGCTCGAAGGCGTGACGGTGCGCGGCATCGTGGAGATTGAAAGTCGGCGTGTGATCGTGGCAAACGTCGGTGGCGTGGTGCCCGGTGCGGGCGCCCTGGCCGACCAGGTCGTCGTGATCGGGGCGCACTACGACCACCTGGGCGACGGCGAGGTGGGCGGCCGATCACGCCTCAGAGCGATTCACCCCGGTGCCGACGACAACGCTTCCGGCGTCGCGGGCCTGGTCATGCTGGCCAGGCGGTTTGCCGGCCGGGCGGTGATTGGCGGCCCGATCGCAGGCGAATCGAAGCGGCGCACCATGCTCTTTATCGCGTTCACCGGTGAGGAGCGCGGTCGGCTTGGTTCAACGCACCTGCTGCAACACCTCGACGACATGGGCATCACGCCGGGCAGAATCGTCGCCATGGTGAACATGGACATGATCGGCCGACTGCGCAACAACAAGCTGACAATCGGCGGCGTGGGCACGGGCGATCGTTGGGACCAGTTGGTCGAATCGGCCAACGCGCAGGTCGGGCTGAAGCTGCACAAAAACGCATCGGGCCGCGGACGCAGCGACCATGCGACCTTTTACAATCAGCGGGTGCCGGTGCTGTTTGTGTTTACCGGGACGCACACGGACTACCACAGGCCGACTGATACGGCCGACAAGGTCAATGCCGCCGGTGGCGTCCGCGTGGTGGACCTGCTGGACCGGATTGCGATGGACCTTGTGACCGAACCCTACCGGCTGGCGTTTGTGCAAACCAAGGGTCCGGCCGGCACCAGCGCTTGGGGCGCGGCCATGCCCCACAGCTCGCCGGAACACGAAAAAACCGTTGATCACAGCGAATCAGTCCCGGCTTCGCCCTGATATGCTGTGTGCCGTGTGAGCCGGGGCGTGACTTGCGCCGGCTCAAAGGTCGGGACATCCCAAGATGACTGAAACACACGACAACCAAGATCAGACCGGCGTGATCATCGTCGATCATGGCTCAAGCCGGCCCGAGTCGAATCGGATGCTCGAACAGTTCATCGAGCAGTTTCGCCAACACAGCACGTACGCGATCATCGAGCCGGCCCACATGGAGCTGGCCGAGCCGACAATTGCCACGGCGTTTAATCGCTGTGTCGAGCGCGGCGCCAGGCGTGTCGCAGTGATCCCGTATTTTCTGCTGCCGGGCAAGCACTGGGACCAGGACATCCCGCAGCTCACCGAGGCCGCCGCGAGCAAACACCCGGGCATCCCGTTTCTCGTCGGGGCGCCGATCGGGCTTCACCCGATGATGCAGCAGGTGATCCAGGCGCGGCTCGATCACTGCCTGGCACACGCCGCCGGCCAGGCGCCCGAATGCGAGTCGTGCCAGGGCACCGGCCGATGCGTGATGAAAGTCGCCGATACCCTGCAAACCCGGTCGTCATAGCCACCGGTCTTGAGGCTCGTCGTCGTCACGCCCCGAATCGTCATCGTCTTGCGGGTCATCGTCCCGGTCGTCGTATTCGTCATCACGGCCCGAGCGGTTGTCGGATTCGCCGGGGCGAGGCTCCTGTCCGACCAGGCGTTGGCCGGAGACCCGCCAGACATCGGTCAGCGGTTCGCTCGGACCGGCGTGTCTGGGTCGATTGATATTCTGCTGCCGGGCGAGGAACCGTCGCCAGGCCATCCGCAAACCCGCAATCATGATCAGCCCCACCAGCGCCAGCAGCAGGATCAGCACCCCCAGGTAGGCCAGCTTGATCTTCGGGTCCAGACCGTCCATCGCGGGTGGATTCCAGGTTGGATTTAGCCTCTTGATGCGGCTTGAGGTTCGCAGGGCGGTTCCGGGATCGGGCGAAGGTGACGAGGAAAAGCGAAAAGTATCGCCCCGTCATGCGCATCGCAGGGTCAGGTCCGGTTTGAGACCGTCTCGGTGCCGGCGGGAACGGGGCCGCGATACGTGCAGACGGTCTTGGCCGTCTCCCAGACGCTTATCGCTTCAAGCGCCACGCCCTGCGTGTCGTCCAGTTCCCCAATGCGCGGCTCGAGTAGCTCGTAGATTACCTTGGCGATGTTCTCAACCGACGGGTTCAGGTCGGCGAACTGCGGCACGTCCACGTTCAGGTACTTGTGGTCGAGCTTCTGAATCACCGCCTCATCAACCAGCGCGTCCAGGTCCTCGATCATCAGCACACGACCATCGGGGTGAACCGCCGCGCGTACTGCCACTTCGAGAAGATAGTTGTGCCCGTGCCCGGCGGGGTTGTTGCACTTGCCGAACACCTGCCGGTTCTCGGCGTCCGACAGCGCCGCCGCGTGCAGCCGGTGGGCGGCTGAGAACTCATATTGTTGGCGGAGGATAACCTGGTCCATATCGCAACTGCGGATTTCGAGGCTGTGCATCGGTGTCAGCTCCAGCTTCACCCGATCCACTTGATGATGCAATGCGGGCTGGAGCCGTTCGAGCGTTTGCCGCATCAGCGTGCCCATCGGCGTCGAGTCGGTGTGCGGCGTCTGGGCGACCCACTGCTCGAAACCCGGGACCACGTAGGCGCGGACGGCCTGGTCGATGTCCCTGATGTTGATCGAATAGCCGGTCACCGGGTCGGCCGGGCCGTGGCAGGTCACCTCGAGTTGATAGTAGCGTCCCAATCCGCGCATGGGCGGCCAGCCGCCAAAGCTGTTGTGGCACGGCGGCGGCCCGGGCCGTGACGACGGGCCGTGGATGCACAATCGCACCGTGCGGCTCAGCTCAAACATGGGTCCGATTATAGCCTGCCCAACGTTGTCGTCCGTAGCGAGGTGTTGTTAGCAATGCTGATATCAGAGCTTACAAGACACACGCACTGCGCCAGCCTGATCAATTTCGGTCGTTAGGGTAAATCAGGGTTCCCTTGGCCGGTGGAATCGGGTATTCTGGTGTTAGCGGCACTCAAGAATGAGGTCGCCGAGCGGCCGGTAAGAGGGACACCTCTGTTTCGCGTGGGTGAATTCGCACAGGGGAGCCGCCCGAAAGTTTTGCCATGTCGCCATGCACGTATAACCTTTCCATTTCTGGGGAGGTGACGTGGACGCACCAGGTCGCACGCCGGATTCTGCAACAGGTCGCTTCATAGCGGAAAGGAGCTGAGAAGCCATGAATAAGACAAGATGGTTCTTGACACTGGTGGCGGCGGCGCTTGTGTTCGCCGCGCCCGTCGTGGCGACGCCAACGTTCTCACTGGACTATCATGGCCCGGCGGTCTTTGGCCCGGGGCCGTTCACGGGGATCCCCGACACCTTTGGGCTCGTCCCGATTGATGAGGGTTCCATCCTCACAACGGGGGGGGCACCGCCTGGACCCAATCCCCCGGCATTCGGCCCTCTGGCCCCACCCGGCGTGATGGTCACGGCCGTGGCGAGCACATTCGGCAGCGTGCCCGGCGGCCTGGGCATCGTCCCCGGGTTTATCGGGGCTGTCGAAGTGGACGCGCTGTCCTATGGGGTCGACTCGGGCACGGAGGCCTTCTTCTCCGTCGATGAGTTCGCCAGCGGCGACGTGGTGTTCCCCGGCGCGTTCCCGCCCGACGTGCTCAGTGAAGGCGCCCTCGGCGCTCTGGAGGCCTCGGGCGACACGTTTGTCTATACCGGCCCGTTCT
>JAZGCX010000015.1:0-9724 GCA_036477175.1 Phycisphaeraceae bacterium | reverse complement strand
AGTTGGCGAGGCTGAAGTAGAGTTGCTCCGAGACGTTGAATTGATCGGCCCCACCGACGCCGACGTCCTCGAAGATGACGTCGCTGCCGGCGAACGTCTCGCGGACGATGCCGAGCGCGTCGGCGGTGGCGTTGCTCAGCAGGATGCCGCCGGCGCCTGAATCGTAGAAGGCCTGGACGTTGAAGACCTCGAAGCCGAAGATGTCGGTGGCGGTCAGCGGGGCGCCGGTCGCCGAGCGGCGCACGACCACATTGATGCGTGGCTGATCGAGCGCCGCGGTCAGCACGCCATCAATATCAAGGGCGACAGCGGTCCCGGCCGGGACGAGCACGATCGCTGCCACGGCCATCCGCACCGTGTTTCTCATCCGGCCGACCTCCCGCCCAAACCAGACCCATCCAGTGTGCCGCGCAACCGGGCGGCGGCAAAGCCCGCTTGCAATAACCCTCCGATTATAGCGGCGAAGAATGTAATGCCTCGGGCCGACGCATTGAATGCTATTGCCGATGACGGCTGCGCCGGGCGGCTGGTTTCAGTACGATTGTCTGTGCTCTGCGGCGGGGACGGCCGGTGCGGGCGCGGGACTTCAGATATCGCACAGATTGTCTTTGCCTGGCCGCGGCTTGGATTTACAATAAGTAATGAGGCGGTTGCGTTCGGTTCCGGTCCGGCGGTGAAAGGAGACCAGCATGACGCGGACGATGCTCCCGATTGATGCGGCGGTGCGGGCGACGATGCTGGCACGTGAACAGCGCGGCGGGGTGCAGGCCTCGCCGACATTGCCTTACGTGACGATCAGCCGCCAGGCCGGGGCGGGCGGGCGGACACTGGCGCAGCAGCTGCAATCAAAGCTGAATGAGCTGGATCGGGCCGACCCGCCGTGGATGGCGTTCGATCGTGAACTGGTCGAGAAGGTTGCCCAGGACCACCGCATCTCAAAGACATTGGTCGAGATGGTTGAAGACGCCAGTCACTCGTGGCTCAAGGACATGCTGACGGGCCTGTCGTTTTCCGGGCGGAACGAGCCAACGGAGATCATGGTGTACCGTCGTGTGGCGGCGACGGTGCGGGCGCTGGCGCAAGCGGGGCGGGCGATCCTGGTCGGTCGCGGCAGCGTATACATCACGCACGACATTCCCGGCGGCGTGCACGTGCGGCTGGTGGCGCCGTTCGAGCACCGCGTGGCGCACATGGCCGAACTGGAAGGTGTGTCCGACCATGATGCGGCCGAGCGCGTCCGCGAGATCGACCACAACCGCCAGGTGTTTTACAAACGGCATTGGCCCGGCAAATCGCAGAGCTCCGAAGCGTTCACCATCACGCTCAACACCGCGCAGGTCAGCGACGACGCGCTGGTCGAGGCGATCCTGCCGCTGGTGCAACTGCCGGTGCGCTCATGATCCGCCCGAACAGGGCCCGGCACCAGCGCCGACTTTCCTCAATCGCCCAAGCCGGTACAATCCGCCGTCCGATGTCATCCGTGCCGTCAGGGGCTCGGATTCATAAGGAGCACGGCCGGCGATGGTCGAGGAACTTGCCGAAATCCTGACAACGAAGCTCGGGCTGGAGGCGAACGTCTGGGGCGTCTGGCTTCAGATCGCGCTGAGCGTGGGGATCGTGGCGACGGCGTTTCTGCCGGGGATCAGTCTGATTGCGATGTTTTCGATCTGGTGGGAGCGGAAGGTGGCGGGCCACATCCAGTCGCGGCTGGGGCCGATGCACGTCGGCGGGTGGCACGGCTGGGCGCAGTCGATCGCTGACGGCGTCAAGCTGATCCTCAAAGAGGACCTGATCCCCCAACAGGCCGACCCGTTTCTGTTTCGACTGGCGCCGTACCTGGCGTTCGCCCCGGTCTTCGCCGCGTTCGTGGCGATCCCGTTCGGGCCGCAGTTCGTCTTCGAGAAGGGTCTGAACATCGGGGTGCTGTACCTGCTGGCGGTGCTGAGCGTGGAGGTGATGGGCACGATCCTGGCTGGCTGGGGCTCGGCCAGCAAGTGGGCGATCTACGGCGCGATGCGCGAGGCGTGCCAGATCGTCAGCTATGAAATCCCGCTGGGCATCGCCATCCTCTGCGGCGTGCTGGTCGCCGGCACGCTCAACATGCTTGAGCTGTCATACCTTCAGGGCGGCGGGCTGAGCAATTGGTTCGTCTTCCACAGCCCGTTTCTCATGGCCGCGTTCCTGCTCTACTACATCGCCAGCATCGCGAGCAACAAGCGCGCCCCGTTCGATCTGCCCGAGTCGGAGTCGGAACTGGTCGCCGGCTTCCACACCGAGTACAGCGGCCTGCGGTTCAGTTTCTTCTTCTTCGCCGAGTACGCCGGCATGTTCGTCATCGGCGCGATTCAGTCGATGCTGTTCCTCGGCGGCTGGAACAGTCCGTTTGGATCGTACGATCCGGTCTACATGATGCTCGGGTACGACGCTGTCGTTGCGGGGCAGGCCTTTTTCGAGGGCACGGTCAGTGCAGCCGGTGGGCTGAATGCGACCGCCACCGCGATGCAACTCAATTCCGGCTTTGCCCTGATCGTGCTGAACTTGTACTGCATGCTCTGGGTGGTGCTCAAGACATTTACGCTGGTGTTCACCCTGATCTGGTTGCGCTGGACGCTGCCGCGGATCCGGATCGACCAGGTGTTGTACGCGTGTGTGAAGGTGCTGCTGCCGCTGAGCCTGGTCGTGCTGACGTTCAACGCGGTGTGGGTGGCCTTTGTCGATACGCCGGTGCCCGGCTTCGAGGTGGAGCCGATTCGCCTCACGCATCTTGTCGGGCCGATCTCCGGCGTGCAACATTTCACACAGATTTTGATGTCCGTCATCGGCATCGGGTTCGTCGCGTGGATGGGTGGCATCGTGCTGTGGGCGTTCATCCATCGCGACAAACAGCCGCGAAAGACCCTCTTCCCCGACGTGATGCCCGTCGGCCGCGAGGTTTGTTTCACGGATGAGCAAGCAGCCGAAGCCGAACCGGAACCGGCCGGTTAACCGCATTCTCCAGCGAAACGGAGCACCGCATGTGAATGCGGTGCCAGCCCCGCATTGCCATACGGGGCTCAAGTCGCAACAACACGCCACTCTTAACACTGGCGTACCGGGGGGATCACCGCGTCTTCGCCAGCGGCACGATGATCGGCTCGTTTGACCCGAGCCGCTGCCGGGCAATCAATGCGGCGGCGAACGTGGAGAACCGGCCGATCTGCACCAGGTACAGCCGCTGACCCTGCCGATCGGTGGACGGCACGATGCGAGGCACACCCAGTTTCACAGTACGAGCACGGGCGGCCAGGCTATCGGTCGCACGCTGGGCGTTGGATTGATTCGCAAACGCGCCGATCTGGAGCGTGTATCCGGTCACGCTGAGCTGTTCATCGACCTGTTGGCGGAATAGCGGATCGGTGCTGTGAGACCGGGCGAGGCTGAGGCTGGTTCGCGCCCGGTCCCACCGTCCCAGCTTCTGCTGTGCGGCGCCGGCGTAGAAGTAGGCGTTGGCGCGGTCCTGACCGTCCAGCCGCTCGGCCGCGGCCAGCAGCGTGCGGGCCGACAAAGCATACCGCTGTTGCTCAGCGTGGATCAGGCCAAGCTCCGCCAGCGCGTCGCCGGCCAGTTGACGATCGGCGCTTCGCGTCGCGGCTTGTAGATACTGCGTCGCCACGCGGTGGCTGCCCCGGCGATGGGCGGCCAGCCCCGCCATGTACGACGCTTCCGTGCGCAGCGCCGGGTCTGTCGTGTGGGTGAGGCGGACCGCTTCGTTGTAGGCCCTGGCGTAGTCACCATCCTGGTAGGCAGCGCGGACCACTTGCATCCGTGCCGCCGCGGGGGCCTCGCAGCCGAGCATGCCCAGCACCACCCCCGCCGCCAACACACTCAAGACCAACGGTCGGGTCATCGGAGCCTTCCACTCGCCGGGCCACGGGGTTCGCAGTAGTGTAACGCATCGGTCCACCCACTGGCGAAGGGCACCGCCGATGAGCCTGCTCGGTCCCATTCTGTTCCAGGCCCTCAAGACGCCGCGGCGCACCGCGGCGATCGACGACAACCGCAGCTACAGCTACGCCGGGCTGCTGGGCGGGGCGATGTTTGTGGCCGAGCAGATTGACCGGCTCACTGCGGCCAGGCACATCGGCATTCTCCTGCCCACCGGCGGGGCGTTCCCGATCGCCCTGTTGGGCGCGTGGCTGGCCAGACGCGTCGCGGTGCCACTGAACTACCTGCTGGCCCCGCAGGAGCTGCACTACGTCATCAACGACAGCGGCATCGACACCCTCTTCACCGCCGGCCCGCTGCTGGATTTTCTCACCCAGGCCTGCGGCGACGAGGGCTTGAGCAACGCCATCCCCGGCGGCGTCGAACTGGTCAAGCTCGAAGAGATGGACTTTACCGGCTTGCCGCCGCTGCGCTGGCCGCCTCGCTACGCCGACGACGACCTGGCCGTCCTGCTCTACACCTCCGGCACCAGCGGCAAGCCCAAGGGCGTGATGCTCAGCCACGGCAACCTCGAATCGAACGTGCATGCCGGCATCCAACACGCCGCGATCACCCGGGCCGACACCTTCCTCGGCGTGCTGCCGCAGTTCCACTGCTTCGGGCTCACGGCCATGACGCTGATTCCCCTGCGCGTCGGCGCGACCGTCGTTTACACCGCCCGCTTTATTCCCAGGAAGATTGTCGGCCTGATCCGCAAGCACAAACCGGACATTTTTATGGCCGTGCCTTCCATGTACGGTGCGCTGCTGTCGGTCAAGGATGCGACCGCCGACGACTTCGCATCCATCCGCTTTTCCGTCAGCGGCGGCGAACCGCTGCCCGACGCCACGTTCGAGGCGTACCGCGACCGATTCAACCTGCGATTGCTCGAAGGGTATGGCCTGACCGAAACGGCACCGATCAGCAACTGGTCAACCCCCACCCGTTTCAAGCGGCACTCCGTCGGCCCGGCCGTGCCGGGCGTCACCAACCTGATCGTGGACGAAAACGACAAGCCGTTACCGCCCAACCATGATGGTGAAGTCCTGATCGCCGGTCCCAACGTGATGACCGGCTACCACAACCTGCCCGAGCAGACCGACGCCGTCTTCGTCAAACTGGACCTGCCCGACCGCGGCCCGACGCGACTATTCCGCACCGGCGACATCGGCCACCTCGACGACGACGGGTACCTGTTTATCACCGGCCGAAAAAAGGAAATGCTTATCATCGGCGGTGACAACGTCTTTCCCCGCGAGATCGAAGAAGTGCTCAACCAACACGAGAGCGTCAAGGACTCGGCCGTCATCGGCAAATTTGACGGCATGCGCGGCGAGGTGCCCATCGCCTTCGTGGAGCTCAATGAAGATGCGACATTCGACGAGGCCGCACTGCGAAACTGGTGCCGCCAGCGGCTGGCCCAGTTCAAGGTGCCCCGCGAGGTCCGCGTCGTGGACGCCCTGCCGCGCAACCCCACCGGTAAAATCCTGCGCCGCCAGCTCAAAGCGGATTAGGTGCTGTCTGCAAAATCCCGTGTGCCACGGCCGGCCGGGTTGCGGCCAAAGGGGTCGGCCTTGAAGTTCGGCGGCCGACACCGTAAAGATGGGGATGGTCCGCCGGGGCCGTATCCCTTGGGAGCAATCCATGGCTGAGCCAACCAACCACAACGAACCCAACGCCGTTATTTTCCGGGCCTATCCGAAGCTGCTGTTCTGCTGGCCGCTGATCGCCGTCGGGGTGCTGTTCTGGTTTGTGGCGTCGGTCGCCAACCACGAGGTGCTGGGCTGGCTGTACCTGCTAACGGTCAGTCTGGTGCTGCTGACGGTCGGGATAGATGTGAAGCGCAACTATGCGCTGTTATGGGTCGCGGTGTTTTGCCTGTTTTACTTTTTGGGTCGGTGGTTGCAGGACACACAGGGCTTCACCTTCTTCGGCAACATCTACAAGTGGTTTGCCGGCATAGATGTCCAGCACAACGCCAGTTTCGGTTTGGCGCTAAGTATCTTCCTGGCCGTGCCGTATGCGGTGATGTTGATCTGGGGGCGGTTTCAACACAAGTGGCGGGTCACGCCCAACGAGTTTGAGCACTACTCGTTCGGCCGGGCCAACGACTCGCTGGCGCCCGGCCCCAAGCGGGTGCGCACCGCGTACCCGGACCTGCTGGAGCTGCTGCTGTGCGGATCCGGCACCCTGATCGTTTACAGCGCAACGGACCAGTCGGAGCTCCGTCGCTTCCACCACGTGCCGCTGCTGCCCCTGCTGCGTCGGCGGATCGACCGCATCCTGGCAGCGGCCGCCGTGACCAGCACCGACGCGGTGTTTGATGAGCAAGCCCAAGCCGAGCAGCAAGAGTTGGCCGACACGCAGCCCGCAGGCGACCGCAGAACTGAGGACATCGACGAGGAAGGACTGTAAAACGCTCCAAAATGACCCGGCACAGCCGCGGCTCTTAGAGGGCTGAACGCCATGTCCGATCCGATACGCCCCGATCCCGATCCCGATGCCGACCCGTTCCGTCCGCCGGCGATCCCGACCGATGTGTGCTGCCTGCACTGCCAGCAGGAATACCCCAGCTACCTGATCCGATGGGAGCAAGAGGAGATCGACGGCAAGCTCGAAGGCTTCTGGTGCTGCCCCACCCCAGACTGCGACGGCAGAGGCTTCGGCTTCGACATCTTCCCCACCGACCCCGAATGGCAGGACCCCGAAGGTCGGCTGCAAATGAGCTGGGGCGATGATGACGACGAGGACGACGAGTTCGACGACCCGGACGATTCCGACGACGAACACGACAGCGACTTCACGCCCAACGACGACCTGCCGTGGTGAAAGAACCACGCCTTGACGATCGAACATTCAACGAAACATCACAGCCGTATTGGTCTGCGGTACACTGTTGCCCGCACCCTTGGCCGCGCCGATCGCACAACCCGCCTCACGCTCAAGAGGACCACGCCATGAAAGTCGCCACCATCGTCACCAACAAGGGCGCCATTCGGATCCAGCTCCACGACGACAAGACCCCAAACACCTGCGCCAACTTCGAGAAGCTCGTCGGCGAGGGGTTCTACGACGGCCTGACCTTCCACCGAGTCATCCCCGATTTCATGATCCAGGGCGGCTGCCCCAAAGGCGACGGGACCGGCGACCCGGGCTACACCTTCGAGGACGAAATCCATCCCGACCTGAAGCACACCGGGCCGGGGGTGCTGTCCATGGCCAACTCAGGCCCCAACACCAATGGCTCCCAGTTCTTCATCACCCACGTCCCCTGCCCCCATCTCGACGGCAAACATGCCATCTTCGGCCAGCTCCTCGACGGCCAGGACATCGTCAACGCGATCCGGCAAGGCGACGCCATCGAAAAGGTCACCGTGACGGCACAGTGACGATCACAAGCCCACGGATTCAATCCGTGGGTTTCTTCCTGCACGAACGCCATTCTGAATCAGCCTTAGCCGTTGCGCTGGGCGAACTGATCCATGAACTGCGCCAGCGTCTCGGCGCCTTCGATCGGCATGGCGTTGTAGATCGAGGCGCGACAGCCGCCGACGCTGCGGTGGCCCTTGAGCCCGCTCATGCCTTCTTTGGCCGCTTCGGCGACAAACGTCTTTTCCAGGTCCTCGGTGGGCAGTCGGAACACGACGTTCATCTTCGACCGGCAGTTGGGCGCCACGGGGCAGCGATAGAACCCGCTGTGCTTTGCGATCATGTCGTACAGCAATGAAGACCGCTGCTGGGCCATCTGCTCGGCTGCGTCGAGCCCGCCCCGGTCACGCAGCCACTCCAGGACCAGTTTCATCATGTAGATCGCATAGACCGGCGGGGTGTTCATGAGCGAATCTTTCTCGGCGTGGTTGCGGTAACCGAGGTAGGCCGACAGGTCCTGCGGGCAGGCGTCGAGCACGTCACTGCGGATGATGATGACGGCCAGGCCCGCTGGTCCGACATTTTTTTGCGCCCCGGCATAGGTGAGCCCGAACTTCTGGATCGGCAGCCGCCGACTCATGAAGTCCGACGACACGTCCGCCACGATCGGCATGTCGCCGATGTCGGGCCACTGCTGCCACTGCACGCCCTCGATGGTCTCGTTGGAGGTCAGGTGCAGATAGGCGGAGCCGGGATTGGTCTTGAGCGTGGCCGGATCGGGCAGGGTGGTGAACTTGCTGTCCGTGCCGTCGAAAACCAGATTGACCTTCGCCAGTTTCTTTGAATCGCCCAGGGCTTTTTTCGACCACGAACCGGTCAGGGCAAAATCGCATTGCTTGCCGCCGTGCAACAGATTCAGCGGCACCATCGAGAATTGCAGCGTCGCCCCGCCGCCGAGCAGCAGCACCTGGTAATCGTCTGACAGGCCCAGCAACTGTTTGACCAGACCGATCGCGCCCATGTGCACCTCGTCGTACGCCTTGCTGCGGTGGCTCATTTCGACGATGGACATGCCCTGGCCGCGGTAGTCCACCAGTTCGTCGCGAGCCTGTTCGAGCACGGCAAGTGGTAACGTCGATGGGCCTGCGCTGAAGTTGTAGATCCTGCTCATACCTCGATTCTTTCCGAAAATTCCTTGATGATCTGTTCGACTTCTTCGCCGATACGCAACAGGTTTTCCTTGCTGCCGGCCCCGATGTGAGGCGCCATGAGCACGTTTGGCGCTTTGAGGATCGGGCAATCCGGCGGCGGGGGATCGGCCGGCCACACGTCCGTGGCATAGGTCCGCAGCTTGCCGCTCTGTAAAGCCTCAGCGACGTCCTGTTCAACGATGCAGTCGCCGCGACCGGTGTTGATCAGCACCGCCCCGTCCTTCATCTTCGCGATCACGTCGGCGTTGATCATCCCGCGGGTCTGGTCGGTCAACGGCGTGTGCAGTGAGACGTAGTCCGCCTCGGCCACCGCCTCGGCCAGCGTCGGCATCACCCGGGCAAGCCCGCTGGGTTTTCCCGACTTGCGGTACGCCACGACCTTCATGCCGAACGCCCCGGCGCGCTTGGCCAGTTCCGTGGCGATGTTGCCCAGACCGATCAGGCACAGCGTCTTGCCAAACAGCTCCGTGCGCTTGAGTTCCTTTTTGAGCCACTTGCCGTCGGCCATGCTGTTGTGCGCCTCGACGAGCCGGTTTGGCGCCGCGATCATGAACGCGAAGGCCAACTCCGCCACCGCCACCGCCGAGGCCTTGGGCGTGTTGTGGACCTCGATCCGCTTGGCCGCGGCGTATTGCCGATCCACATTATCCAGCCCGACGCCGCCGCGGATGATCAGCTTCAGGTTCGGCGCGGCGTCGATGTATTGCGGGGTGCACTTGGTCTTGCTGCGGACCAACACGACGTTCGCCTCGCTGAGCCGGCCCTTGTCATCCGTCACCTGACCGTACTGCGAGAGCTTGTCGGGAAGCGACGGATCAAATGCATCAGAAATCAAGATCAGCATCTTCTGCTCCTGCCTTCGGGACAGTTGATTAGCCGTTGTCTTTCAGGCTGCGGACCACGACGCCCGAACGCAGCTTCGGCTCGAACCAGGTGGACTTGGGCGGCATGATCGCGTGGTGGTCGGAAATCGCCATCAGTTGGGCCACGGTGACCGGGTACAGCGCAAAGGCAACGCGCATGTCGTGGCGGCAGCGCTTCTCTAATTCCTTCGTGCCGCGGATGCCGCCGACGAAGTCGATCCGCTCGTCCGTGCGCAGGTCCTTGATCCCGAGGATCGGTCCCAGCAGGTTGTCCTGACAAACAGAGGCATCCAGACTCCGCACCGGGTCATCTTCCGG
>JAZGCX010000149.1:0-2292 GCA_036477175.1 Phycisphaeraceae bacterium | reverse complement strand
GAGCATGCTGCTGATGACGGTTCTGACCGGCTTCACCGGGTTCACTCGCCTCCTGGGTCTCGGCCACGTTCTTTGGGTCCCGATGCTCTGGTTTCTCTGGGGCCGGCTCGGTCAGATCCCGGCCGACGAGGCTTTCGGGCTCTGGATCCGCGTGCTGATGATCCTGAATGCGATTTCACTGGTCATCGATGCCGTCGATGTCATCCGCTACATCACCGGCGACCGGAAGGCAACGGTCGAGGGGCTGTCGTGAAACCACTGTCCCAGGCAGGTCACCCCGCGGCCACGGGCCGTGTCGCAGCGATTAGTCAGTGTCGGTTGATTGAATCCTGACGCTGAGCCCCGCCCTCGGACGCTCTTCCGTTGCGTCTCGGGCTTTGTCTGACAACAGAAATCTAGGCAGGGTGGTTTGCTAATCGACGCCGAAGCGTTCGGCGAGGGCGTATTTTTCGTTGACGCCGATGAGTGTGTTGAAGTCGTCGAAGCTCATGAGGCGGTCGTGGGCGCCGAGTGTGGTCTGGTCGTCGTAGAGTTTCTGATAGATGGCTTGCATGGCGTGAGCGGCGGCGAAGATGCCGGCGAGGGGGTAGAGGATCAGTTGATAGCCCATGTCGGCGAGCTGGTCGCGCAAGAGGATGGGTGTGTTGCCGCCTTCGATCATGTTGGCGACGATCGGCCTGGGTGCGCGTTTGGCAACTTCGGCCAAGTGGTCGATCGAGCCGGGGGCTTCGACGAAACCGGCGTCGGCGCCGGCGGCTCGGGCGGCTTCGACGCGTGCCAGGGCCTCGTCGAGATCGACCGCGGCGAGGGCGTCGGTGCGGGCGACGATGAAGAAGTCTCGGCCGGCGCGGGCTTCGACGGCGGCCTTGATCTTGTGGATGTATTCATCGCGTTCGATCACTTTCTTGCCGCGCATGTGGCCGCACTTCTTGGGCCAGACCTGGTCTTCGAGGAAGCACCCGGCAGCGCCGGCGACGATCAGGTCGTTGACGGTGCGGTAGACGTTCAGCGGATTGCCGTAGCCGGTATCGGCGTCGACGATGATGGGGATGTTGACGCTGCCACAGATTCGTCGGGCGCGTTCGAGCATTTCGGTTTGAGTAAGCAGGCCGAGGTCGGGTTCGCCGATGGCGGTGGCGGCGACGGAGTAGCCGGAGATAAAGGTGAGGGGAAAGCCGATTCGCTCGACGAGTTTGGCAGACAAGGTGTCGTACACGCCGGGGAAGACGATGGTGCCGACGTCGTCGAGGATCGATTGGACTCGTGTTTTTGTCATGGGGACCTCCGGGCAACGCGCGGTCAAGCCGTGCCGTGGCACACGGGATTTTGCAGACAGAACCTAATGTTGCAATGCGATGAGCGGCTGGCCGGGCAGCAGGGGCGGCATGGGACAGCCCAGCGCATCGGACATCGCGCGGAACAGTTCAGCCTCCCGGACCGTGATCTGCTTGTCGGCACTGATGCAGACGGCGCAGGCCTCCAGGACCCGGCGCTTGTGGCGCGGCGAGACGGTGCTCAACGCGTTGAGCGCTTTGTCCACCGCACCGAGGCCACAGTGTTGCGCATCCCGCAGTGCCAGGCCCGGCAGGTTCAATCGGCCAGATGCCTGCTCAAATGCGTGCTCGGCTTCGGCCCGGTCCTTATGGCCAACGTAAGCCAGGGTCGATAACAGCGTCGAGCAGTGTATCGCCAGCGACTTGAGCGAGTAGTACTGCACGACCGGCGGTTTGACCTGCTGGAAATGCGGCTGGAGGTGGCGCAGCAGGATTCGCTGGAGCGTCCATTCAAAGAGCGACATCTTCTGATCGGCTTTGACCAGTTGGTCCACGTTGTTGCCGAACGCCTCGTACTGTTTGGGGGAAAGGGCCCGCAGGGCAGGCACGGCCATGTCCACCAACGGCAGGCGTGCGGCCGGGTCAAGCTGTTCCATCAAGGGCAGGATGGCTTGCGTTTCGTCATAAACGGGGCGGTCGGCGTGTTCGGCGAGGCGGGTGAGCTGCCGATCGCGTGGCTCTGGCTCGGTGTTGATCAGCAGCGCATAGACGACGGCACGAGCGCCAAAGGGTTCGTGCACGGTCTGTTTGATACGTGTGGGCAGGGCGTCGATCAGGCCGGCGGCATAGGCCAGGTGCGCCGTGGTGGGCCGGCCGATCTGCGACACGGCGTCGGGCGTTGCTTGCGGCGGCGGAGCACCGGCGGCGGCAAAAGCGGAAGCGGCCGCGGCCATCGCGGGTGCGGCGGTGGTCGGTTCGGTGACCGGGCTGACCTCGGGGAACTCGCCGTCAAATGATG
>JAZGCX010000148.1:0-4640 GCA_036477175.1 Phycisphaeraceae bacterium | reverse complement strand
AATACTTCGCGGGGTGCTGATCGGCGTCCTTGTTTGCGCCGACAATTCACGCGATAATCAGTTCGAAGGCCCGTTGGTTGTGGCACTTTCTCGGGACTTGTGCCGATGTCGCAGTCACCCTCACCGCAGGCGACGCAGTTACTGGCTGAACTCCGTGCCGGCGACAACCGGGCGGCGGATCGGCTGCTGCCGCTGGTGTACGACGAGTTCCGTCATCTTGCCGCGGGGTACCTGCGGCGTGAGCGGCCCGACCACACGCTCCAGCCCACCGCACTGGTGCACGAGGCGTATCTGAAGCTGATCGATCAGCGGCGGGTTGACTGGAAAGGCCGAACGCACTTTTTCGCCGTCGCCGCCGAGGCGATGCGCCGCATCCTGATCGACCATGCGCGGCGTCACAAGCGGCTGAAGCGCGGCGGGGCGCGCCAACGGATCACACTCGACGATGCCGTCGCACTGTCGCCGGACCGCGACGAAGACCTGATCGCGCTGGACGAAGCGCTCCAACGACTGGCCGACTCCGATCCGAGACAAGCCAAGGTGGTTGAGCTGCGGTTCTTCGGTGGGCTGACAGTCCAGGAGGCGGCGAAGGTGCTGGGCGTGTCCAAGCGGACGGTCGAAGGCGACTGGACGTTTGCCCGGGCATGGCTGAAGCGCGAGCTGAGTTGCGAGGGTGATTCGTCATGAGTCGGCAGCGGCACCAGCGGATCAAGGAGCTTTTCCTGGCCGCCTGTGAGCGTGAACCGGACGAGCGTGCGGCGTTTTTGCAGGCGGCGTGCGGCGATGACGCCGAGCTGCGGCGCGAGGTCGAGTCGCTGTTGGCGCATCACGAACCGGACGACAGCTTTCTGGCACCGATCACCACGCCGGTGGTGCCCGACGCGGCGGGACCGACGCCGCCGGGCAGCGGATCGTCGTCGGCGTTTGTCGATCAGGGCCTTTTCGCCGCCGGCACGGTGATCGCCGGGCGGTACCGCGTGGTGGGGCTGCTGGGCGTCGGGGGCATGGGCGAGGTGTACCGGGCCGACGACCTGACGCTCGGTCAGAGTGTGGCGCTGAAGTTTCTGCCGGCGCATCTAACCAACGATCCGCGGTGGCTCGAGCGGTTCCACAACGAAGTCCGCACCGCTCGGGAAGTTGCCCACCCCAACGTCTGCCGGGTGTATGACATCGGCCACGCCGATCTGCCGCCGGCGACCGAAGCCGGCGCCGATGACACCACTCAGACCGGCCCGCGCACGTTCCTCACGATGGAGTACGTGGACGGGGAGAACCTGGCGTCGCTGCTGCTGCGGATCGGACGGTTGCCGAAGGACAAGGCCCTTCAGATCGCCCGGCAGATGTGCGCGGGGCTGGCGGCGGCTCACCACAAGGGCGTGCTCCACCGCGACCTGAAACCGGCCAACGTGATGATCGACGGCCGGGGACAGGTGCGGATCGCCGACTTCGGCCTGGCGGTGCCGATCGACCGAACGTCAGCGGCACTGAGCGGCGCCGAGGTGCGGGCCGGCACGCCTGCTTACATGGCGCCGGAACAGCTCGGCGGCAAAGAAGTCTCGATCAAGAGCGACCTGTACGCGCTGGGGCTGGTGCTGTACGAGATGTTCACCGGCCGACCGGCATTCAAGGCTGAGTCCGCGCTCGAATACCAGCGGCTGCACGAGCAGACGACGCCGACACATCCGTCGCGCCTGGTTGACGACATGGACCCGGCCGTCGAACGGGTGATCCTGCGGTGCATGGAGAAGGCCCCGGAACGTCGGCCCGAATCGGCGCTGATGGTGGCGGCGGCGCTGCCGGGTGGTGATCCGCTGGCGGCGGCGTTGGCGGCGGGTCAGACGCCGTCACCGGAGATGGTGGCGGCGGCGGGCGGCGCGGGACTTTTGCGGCCGGTGGCGGCGCTGGCGCTGCTGGTCAGCATTTTCACGGGCATGGGGCTGGCGGTTTGGCTGTCATCGCGTGTGAACCTGATCAACCAGGTGCCGATGCCCAAGCCGCCGGCGGTGCTGGCCGACCGCGCCAGGCAGGTCATCTACAGCCTGGGCTACGTCGAGCCGCCCAAGGACAGTGTTTACGGTTTCTCAGAGGATCAGAACTACCTCGACGCGATTGAACAGTTGGACAAGTCGCCGTCGCGTTGGGAACGACTGTCGCAGGGCCAGCCGTCGGCGATTTACTTCTGGTATCGCCAGAGCGGCCGATACCTGGTGCCACGAGAGCGCAAGCGTCGCGTTTCGCTGACGGACCCGGCGCGGGTATCGGCAGGCACGATCAGTGTCGTGCTGGACCCGACCGGTCGGCTGGTTGGATTCCGAGCGGTGCCGAATGATGTTGCGACGACCGACAGCGGCGTTGGGTTAGCCGAATTCAACCCGCCGGATTGGGACAAGCTGCTGGAATTGGCGGGTCTTGATCCGGCGTTGTTGGCAACGAGGCAGCCGGTTCGTGTGCCGCCGGTTTTCGCTGACCGTCGCGCGTCCTGGATCGGGGATTATCCGAGCGAATCGTCGTTCATGGTTGAAGTCGAGGCGGCGAGCTACCGCGGGCAGGTGACCTATTTTTCGGTTGTGCCGCGTTGGCCGGGGACTGGGTCGGACAACGCCTCGGCCAGGTCGGGTCCGCGGACGATTACGAGAAGAGGCTCGCAGCGGCAGCGGATTGCGGCAAACGAAGCGTTGCGGGCGGGACTTTTTGTGGTGGCACTGTGTTTCGGGTCGTTCCTGGCGTGGCGTAACCTGAAACTCGGTCGGGGCGATCGGCGGGGGGCGTTTCGCATTTCACTTTTCATTTTTGTCGCGGGGATGGTGGAGGTGCTGCTGGGCGCGACCCACGTGCCGGATTTCGTGGCGGAACTGACACTGTTCGGAGAAGCGTGCGGGCATGCGCTTTATCTTTCCGCTCAGATTTGGCTGTTCTACATGGCATTGGAACCGTTTGTGCGCAGGATCTGGCCCCAGACGATCATTTCCTGGAGCCGACTGCTGGCGGGCCGATTTCGTGATCCATTGATCGGCCGAGACGTGCTGATCGGCGGGACGTTTGCCACGTGGGCGTTGGTGGCGTTGCAGGTGGGCCATCTGATCCCACAGTGGCTTGGTCTGCCGCCGTCGCAACCGATCAATGAGCCGATTGACGATCTGGCCCGTCTGTTGGGCTCACGCCCGTCACTGGCGATCCTTGCGCAGACTCAGTTCGCGGCGATTTACTGGCCGCTGTTGTTCCTTTTGGTGCTGTTGCTGCTTCGCGTGGTGTTGCGCAAATGGTGGCTGGTAACAGCGGTCTTCGTTTTGGTGGTTTCATCTCCGAATCTGTGGGGTGATTTGCCGCAGATCCGTTGGCCGATCGTCGTGATGCTGTTGACGATCATGACCTACCTGCTGACGCGGCACGGGATCGTGGTGTTGATCGCCACAGTGGTCTTCTACCACCTGTTGACGGACTATCCGCTGACGCCGGACGTGAATGCGTGGTATGCCTCGACGGGGTACTTTGCGCTGGGGACTGCAGCGTTGTTGGTGTTGTATGCGTTTTACATGTCGCGTGCGGGTCGGCCGCTGCTGAGCGCCGAGCTGCTCGATCGGTGAGGGCGTGGCGTGGTCAGGGGCTGAGGCGTTCGATCCGCCACGTTCCGTCGCTATGACGGGTGTAGCGGAGGCGGTCGTGCAGGCGGTCGGGCCGGCCCTGCCAGAACTCGATCGCCCAGGGCCGCAGCAGGTAACCGCCCCACTGTGCCGGCAGCGGCACGTCTTTGTCAGCCAGTTCGGCTTCGAGCTGTTTGAGCCGTGCTTCCAAGACCTGTCGGCTGGGGATGACCTGACTTTGCTGCGACACCAATGCGCCGAGTTGATTGCCGCGGGGTCGGGTCAAGTGATAGACCAGTGATTCTTCGTGCGAAAGCCGGTCAACGGTTCCTTCGATCCGTACCTGCCGTTCGATCGCCGGCCAGTGGAACACCAGTGCCGCGCGCGGGTTGGCGGCCAGCTCGCAGCCCTTTTGGCTGTCGTAGTTGGTGTAGAACGTAAAGCCATCGTCGTTGAAGTCCTTCAGCAGCATGACGCGGGCGGAGGGCTGGCCGTCAGGCGTTACGGTGGCCAGTGTCATTGCGTTGGGTTCAAACCACTCGCCGGTGTTGACCGCGACGGCCTGCTCGAACCACTTGTCGAACTGTCGGATCGGGTTCGGATCGGCGTCGGCTTCGTTCAACGCCGCCTGTTTATACTCTCGGCGCATGTCAGCGATCGACATCAGGCTATCTCCAGCGTTTGAGCGCAGCGTGGGCTTTCGTTCCTGGGGTTGTTGACCCGTGTGCTGACAGGTGCGGCGGTCATGGCGTCGGCCGGGTAGGGGCGCAACAGTTCGTGCACGCCGGATGCCTGCGGGTCGAGCCAGCGGGCATAGTCGTTGGGGTCCAGGATGACCGGCATGCGGTGGTGGATTGGTTTCATCAGTTCATTGGCCTGGGTCGTCAGGATGGTACACGACTCGACCGGCTCGCCGTCGGGCTCGTCCCACCGCTCCCACAGGCCGGCCAGCGCAAACGATTCTTCATCGGCCATACGGATCAGGTGCGGCTGCTTGCGTGAGCCTTGTTTCTGCCATTCGTAGAACCCGTCGGCGGGCAGGAGGCAGCGACGCTTCCT
>JAZGCX010000147.1:0-4177 GCA_036477175.1 Phycisphaeraceae bacterium | reverse complement strand
GCCGGTCCATGAGGCATGGGTGGAACGTGCCATCGGCAGCGACTCGGATGCGGTCACAAGCCTGGCAGAAGGGACAGCTCATCGCGGTGATGAACCCGACGGTGGCGCGGCGGCCGTCGACCAAAGTCACCCTGTAGCGCCGGGCGGAATCGCTGTTGAACGGCAAAGCCTCCCATGATTCGACCAACGGGGCCAACTCTTGCCTCATCTGTGTTTCCGGTACGTAGCGGTCGGCCCAGGAATTAGCCAACGGTCCCATCGGCATCAACTCGATAAAACGGATTTCTATACCCTTGGCAACGGCGAAAAGCAATAGCTCGCCAAGCTCATCATCGTTTTGGCCGCGCACCACCACAGTGTTGAGTTTGACGGGTCGTAACCCCGCTGTTTGCGCGGCCTCGATCCCTTCCAACACCCGATGCAGCGCATCAACGCCGGTGATCCGGCGGAACCGATCGGCGTTGAGCGAATCGAGGCTCACATTCACGCGCCGCAGGCCTGCCGTGGCCAGCGCCTCCGCCAGCCCGGCCAGCTTTAGCCCGTTGGTGGTCATGGCCACATCGTCCAGCGCGTCGAGCGCACACAGGCGTCGAACGATTTCGACCAGATCACCACGGTTGGTCGGCTCTCCGCCGGTCAGGCGGACTTTTTTCAGGCGGTGTCTGGCGACCATGTGGCGGGCAAAGGCCTCAATTTCACCAGCGGTCAACATCGGCTCACCCCGCGGCTGGTTCATTGCGACCGGCCGACAGTACATGCACCGCATCGCGCACGCTTTGGTGATCGAGAGGCGGAGGTAGCGGATGTCGCGGCCGTGGCGGTCCTGCATCATGTGGTGACCGGCTCCAGTCGGACAGGCGTATCGAAGAATGACGAACTTGCTCCGATTGGGTCGGTCAGGCTCACGTTCTTGAGGACCGGATCAGCGGCCATAACCAGGTTGGGGCACAGGCCGGCGGCGCGGCGCCGATCTCCACGGATTGTCTGGCCATCCACTTCCACATCATTGGAGCCATAGGCCCAGTGCCCGTAGTGCCAGGACACGGCGACGACACCCGGCCGGATGCCTTCGCGGACTTCCACCTTGCCGGCGACCTCCAGCACACGGCCGTTGCCCAGATCAACGGTCCCTGTGGGATTGGCCGCCGAAATAAGCTTCGCCCGCTGGCCCGTTTTCAGGCCGTACTTCGCCGCGGTCCGGCGGTTGATGATCAGGGAATTCTCCGGCCGCATGGCAATGTTGGTCCAGTAATTGGAGATCGTGCGGGAGTGCCCGCCAAATGGCTCTTTGTACGTGATCAGCGTGAGGTCGTACTTGCCGTCTCGGTCCAGCAACTTGCCCGCGGCATCGGTCTGGCCACGGTAGATTGGGATGCCGGAGAAGTGCTCGCCGCTGAGGCTGTTCTTCTGTTTAGCCACTTTTTCGACGAACAGTTGGAACATCACACCGATCTTCTTTTTCATGTAGGGCCCGTCGTAACCGGTCTCAAAACCGGCGTAGCGTCCGCCGCGGTTGAGCACGTACACCACTTTTCGCCACAATTCGGGCTGGACCGCCTTTTGCCAGCGTTCATAGTCGTAGACGCTGTTGGGTAGGTGACGTCGCGCTGCCTTGAAGATCCTGATCTCCTCGTCACTGGCATCGGGCACCACGTCGCCCGGCTTGTCGCCGACGGCCAGGTTGGCCACCGCCTTGAGGAACCAGTCTTCCGGCACATCGAAGGGCACGCCCGGGCCGAATGCATCTTTGCCGAAGCCGGGCAGACCGAGTCGCTTGGCCACGGCGATGAGGAATGCTTCGAGGCAAATGGGCATGTGTTGGCCGTCGATCTCCACTTCCTCGGTTAAGGGCTTGGCCACCGGTTGGCGGACTTTGCTGGTCAGCGTAGGCACGTCCGGGCTGACGTGCGGCGTGCCCCACCGTTCCAGGAACGTCAGGTCCGGCAGAATGTAGTCGGCGTACATGCTTGTCTCACCAATGACGATGTCACAGGCGATGAACAGCGGCACCTTCGTTGGATCGCGGAGCATGTCGATCTGGTGGTACCCGGCCGGGCATGATAGCGCTGGTGTCCCCTTGTGCAGGAACAGGATCTTGGCCGGGTACGGATAACCCGCCGCCATTGAGGGGATGATTTCCTGGTACACGTTGCTTGAGAACGGGTACCAGGGCCGCCTGGCGGGGTAACTATTTTCACGGAACAGCCTGTAGTCTTCGTAGCGAGCCTTTTCACGGGTGATCTTGGGCCCGAAGGTCTTGAGCTTGGCCGGGTGCATTTTGCTGTAGTGATAGACGTTGCCGTCCTTGCCGCCGAACTCGTGCCAGTGGCTGCCGCCGCGCGACAGCCCGCCTTTCCAGTCCGGGTTGCCGATCAGCAGGTTCAGCGCGATGATCGCACAGCCGGCATAATAGCCGTCGGTGTGCTGCACCGGCCCACGGTACATTTCGACGCCGGCGCGCTTCCCGTGGCTGGTCAGCTCGCGTGAGACTCGTGCGATCAGCTTCAGGTCTATCCCGGTGATGTCAACATATTCATCCCACGATCGCGACTCCGCCTCTTCCTTGAGCAACTGCAAGCTGCTCTTGACGGTTGTGCCGTTCACTTCAGTGCTGACAAACAGGTCGCCCTCAACCGCGTTTTCTGCGTCTTCGGGGTCGACGGCGATGAGCATGCGGTCCCGGGACACAACAAACTGCTTGGCCGATCCGATGCCCGCTTCGTCGGCGCGTAGCAGTTGGGCCGGCCGACCGTCGACGATTTTGACCAAATGCGTGGCGTTGGTGAAAGTCGGTTCGCCGTCGTTCTTGGCGGCCGCACGGTTGGCGTTGGCCAGGTACCTGGCATCGTAACGGTTGTTTTCGAGAATCCAGCGGACCATGGCCAGCGCCAGAGCGGTATCCGCACCGGGTTTGACCGGCAGCCACCAGTCCGCCTTGGCCGCGTCATTGCTCAGTCGTGGGTCCACCACGGCGGTCTTCATCCCACGTTCGACCTTGCCGCTGGTGACCTTCTCGGCCATGGGCGTCAGACCAAAGTTGGCCGTGAACGCGCCGGTGCCCCAGAAGATCACGAACTCGGCGTTGGGCAGGTCCGGCTTCATGTGGTGGGTCTTGCCGCCGGACATCTCGTTGTAGGCGATGTGATGCGACTGCTCACAGATGGTCGTGTGCTCAAAGGCATTGACCGACCCGAAGCCGTCGTGGGTGAACCACTTCATCAGCTCTTTGCGACCGTGCTCGATACGACCGGCCTCGAAGACAAAGCCGTTGTTCTTCGGACCGAGGTCGGGGTGGTCCGGGTCGATCAGCTTGTCGAGGTGATCGGCGTATCGGGACTTGAAGGCCGCCACAGTCATGTCGCCCTTGCCGACCTTTTTGGCATCCTCAGCGATTTGCGCGGCCAACGCCGGGTCACGCAACGCCCAAACCTCTTCGAAGCCCGGATATTGTCGGTTCTCGCCGATCTCGGCGAAGAGTTTGCCGCCTTTGGTGACCTGTTCGACGAACTGTTCAAACGGGATGGCCTTCCACTTGTTCGACCCTCGCGGCCCGGCCCGCTTGAGGACCTTGCGGATGCGGTAGGGGTCGTAGTAGGTCTGGATGCCGGCCTGCCCCTTGGCGCACAGTTTGCCGTCGGTCCTGCCCGAGCGTTGCAGACCCGTCTCGTATGGGATGTGCGGCAGGTAGTTCTGCGGGCTATAAGGATTGCCTGTCAGTTTGGCCAGCGTGCCGTCCCAGATCTTTGCCTTGAACGGACACGCCACGTGGCATTGCAGACAGGTCGAGTAGAGCACGTTCTCGGCTTTGGCTAACTCGTAAGGCGGGATGGCCTCATAGCCGCGCGTGCCGGGACTTGAACAGCCAGGAATCTGCCCGGCCAGCAGCGCACATCCACCGACGAACGTGGATGTCTTGATAAAATCACGACGGTCCAGTCCATTGCGATCACCGCCGGACGGGTTGGTTCGTGTTTTGTTTTCGGTAAGCATTGCAAGCACCTCGGTTATTCTCTTGATCAAGTGGGTTGCGGTTGGGTCAGGGGCAGGTATTTCTTGCCCAGGTACAACAAACCGATGCCGACGGCGATCACGAAGGCCACAATGGACCATTCATAGGCCGAGGGCATGTACGCGAAGTTCAGTCGAGGATCCCTGTACGCCTCGGCTAAGCCCTCAA
>JAZGCX010000146.1:0-2328 GCA_036477175.1 Phycisphaeraceae bacterium | reverse complement strand
AAGGTGCCTTGCGTGGTCTGGATGATCAGGTCGGCGACGCCATCGAAACCCTGGCCGGGGCTCACGACGTTGTCGGCGGGGTCGCCGAAGGTGGTGTAAAGCGGGCGGACGTGGGCAATCAGGTCGGCGGCCGTCGGCTCAGCATGATGAGGGGAGGCGGAGACAGCGAGGCACAATACTGCGCATAACAGAACGGATGGGCCTGTTCGGTCCATGTACCGGCGCGTGTCCTGTGGTATCTTAGTAATCGTTGTCAATGAACTGTTGCCGCACGTGCTTGTTTAATGGCCTAACGTGGTGTTCCAAACATTATAACCGATCGGTGGCGAGGAGCAAGTGGTCAGCGGCCCAGTTTCAGAACCGACCGTGTTGGTGTTAACGACTATAGTGGTTGTGAGAGGTTGTCGGGTCGCCGCCGCATCAGCGCTGCGCCGCCCAGCGTGAGCAGCATCAGCGTTGCCGGTTCGGGCACAGCGCCGGGCGCGGCGCCGCCTGAGTTGTCGAAGCCGAAGTTGTTCTGCAAGACGGCGAAGTCGGCAAAGGTGATGAACGCGTCGCCATTGAAGTTGCCGTCTGCCCAGCCGCCGGCCAGGGCGAAGTTGCTTTGCACATCGGAGAAGTCGGAGAAACTGACCAGGCGGTCCAGGTTCGCGTCGCCGAACTCGGTGTTGAGGATGTTGCGGACGAGGAAGTCCACGTCCAACTGATTGACCGACATGTCGCCGTTCAGGTCGAACGCGGGCTCGGGCATGCCGCTGTTGATCTCGGCATAAAGCAGGTCGATGTCGGCGTCGTCGACGGCGAAGTCCTGATTCAGGTCGCCGGGCACAAACATGGTGCTGAGGATTTGATCGGCATACAGCGGGAGGTCTGAGATGAAGGTTTTGTCGCCATAGGCTGCTTCGCCGATGACAACGGCTTCGATGGCGTGGATGAGGCCGGTGAGCTTCCAGGTATCGCCGTCCTTGAAGAACGCGGCCCCCCCGGAGTCGTGGTCGGCGGCCTGTGCTTCGTGTGTGAGGCCTCTGGTGCTGGGCGGGCCGGTGTCAGGGTCGTCAAACCGTGTGGTGAAGGTGATCACATCCCGGTTGAGTATCTGGATCACGTGCGGATCGCTTGGGTCGGCGTTGCCGTCGAACACACTGAAGACCTTGTTCTGTCCCCAGAGTGTGTCGCGGGTTGCGCTCCAGATAAAAGGCGGCGGACCGCCGGGATTGTCGGCGATGAACCCCGTGCCGATCATCACCAATTCGTCCCCGGCGATTGTGGGTAAGCTGGTGGCGAGATCGACGGTGGTCAGTGTCAGGTCGAGGCCGTGGCCCGGGTCGAGTTGGAAGATTCTGAGGTCGGTCTTGGTGGTGAGGGTGCCCGGGATATCGTCGGGGTTCAGCAGTGTTTTGAGCGGTGCCATCGGGTGGTCGGTGCCGTCGAGGATGAACCCAACGCCCTGAGCGCCGACGTGGCGGGCCGAGAGCACCAGGTCGCCGCCGAGGTAGATGCCCGTGCCGCCGCCGATCTGGCCGATATTGCCCCAGTAAGGGAAGTCCGGGTAAACCGCTTGCACAGAGGCTTCATTATCGTTGCCGTTGCCGGAAGCAACGATCAACGCCTCGGCATGACCGGCGTACACCAGACAGACTAACACCGCAGCTCGATACCCGAGTTGAGCTAACCCTCCGCTTCCCTGCATCACGACCTCTGTCGATCCAAATGAAGCCGATGGTCCCCCCTCGCCTTGGTGGGAGCCGGTTGGCTGTATCATTCCGCTACGATGATCTTAATAATTATACCGCGGCCATTACTTATTTCAATCCGTTGAGGCTGCCGGTTCCAGGGACAGGCGCCTCGTGGCATCACAAGCAAAACAGGGGGTACAGACCGAGGTTAGGGCGTGCCCACGGCACTGATTTACGACCAGCGGTTTGTTCAGCACGACACCGGTCCGGGTCACCCCGAGCGGCCGGATCGGCTGCGGGCGATTGTCCAGCGGCTGCGGGTGACCGGGCTGTGGGATCGGCTTGAGCACCTGTCGTTCGAACCGGCCGACCCGCGGCACATCGAAGTCGTGCATGCTCGGTCATACGTCCAACGTGTCAGGGCGGCGTGCCAGGGGGGCGACCCTTACATCGACACGGCCGATTCGATGATCTGCCCCAAGACGTATGAGGTTGCGTTGCTGGCCGTCGGCGGCGTGCTGGCGGCGGTGGATCAGGTGTCGGCCGGCCACGTCCGCAACGCCTTCTGTGCCGTCCGCCCGCCGGGGCACCATGCCGAGCACGACCGGTCGATGGGGTTCTGCATCTTCAATAACGTCGCCATCGCTGCCGA
>JAZGCX010000145.1:0-8838 GCA_036477175.1 Phycisphaeraceae bacterium | reverse complement strand
GATGAACGTCATCGAGGATCACAGTGGTCAGATCAGGCAGACGCTGACCGACGCATGGAACGGTTACCGCCAGCAGGCCGACGGTGAGCTGACCGCGGCCGGCTTCCGGGCCTACGCCCAGGCCACGGCCGAACAAAACCAGGCGCTCGAATACCTGAACCGTCTGGACAAAGTCCTGACCACCGTCCAGCTCGTGGGTATTACCGGCCTGGAGTACCAGGCCGTCGTGAATGCCGTGCTGGCGCCGATCACGCCCGAGGGGATGGCGCAGGCACAGTTGTACGCGGCGATCACCGCCCCGGCCCCGGCCGCTGCGGCCGAGCCGACCGCAGGCCCCGCGGCCTCAGCCTCAGAGCTGTGATGCGGTGACCGTGTTCCTGCCCAGGCGGCAGTCGGACCGAACCGCCTGGGCGATCGCCGTCAACCCGTGTGCTTCGTCCAGCTTCCGGTAGCCCCCTGCTCGGGGGTTATACGGATCTCATACGGATCCCACTTAAAACTTGCGCGTTGGTGGTGTTTTTAGCTGTGGGCTAACACCCCGCAGATCCGCGACTTGTTGGATCGCGGCTATCCCGCAAGGTTTAAGTGGAACGTGTACTATATGGAAAACCGGTATCAAACGAGCTATCAGGTTGAACCCGCTGCCGCAGATCAAGTCAAGCCAGGGCACGAGAACACACATCATTGTGCTGCTGACGCTCATCGCAGCGGTGACGGTGTATTACATCCTGCCCACGTCCATGAACGAGTTGGCGCGGCGGACGGTGACGATCTTCCTCGTTGCGGCGGTGTTTTGGGCGACGGAAGCACTGCCGCTGTTTGCCACGTCGTTGTGCATCATTGCCTTTGAGATTCTGTTCCTGGCGCACCACGGCGGACTGGCCGGCGTGTTGCCGGCTCAATCGGAGTTCCCGCTGACGCCCGATGGCGCGAGTCCGCAACAGTTTAGCGCAACCGAATTCCTCCAATCCTTTGCTTCGCCGATCATCATCCTGTTCATGGGTGGGTTCCTGCTGGCCGCCGCGGTGACTAAGCACGGCCTGGACCGCGCGATCGCGTCACGGATACTGCGGCCGTTTACCCGTCGGCCGATCCTGTTGGTGTACGGCGTGATGATGATCACCGCATTTTTCTCCATGTGGATGAGCAACACCGCGACGACGGCAATGATGCTGGCGATCATCGCCCCGCTGGTCAAGGACATGCCGCCGGGTGGCAAGTTCCACCGGGCGGTGATCCTGGCGGTGCCGTTCGGGGCGAACATTGGCGGGATCGGCACGCCCATCGGCACGCCGCCCAACGCCGTGGCGCTGGCGGCGCTGAGGCAGGCCGGCTACCAGATCGGCTTTGTGGACTGGATGTTCATGGCGGTGCCGCTGGCCGTGCTGCTCATCTTCGTGGCCGGGGCGCTGCTGTATTGGTTTTTCCCGCCCGGGCGTGGCTTGGTCCTGCCCCGCCTGGAAAAACAGACACAGCGGATCAATTTCCAGGGCAGGTTGACGCTGGCGATCCTGGTCGCAGCGATCGTGTTGTGGTTGACGGGCAAGTGGCACGGGATCAACCCGGCCGTGGTGGCGCTGTTGGCGGCCGCGGCGCTGACCACATTGCGCGTACTCGATCGTCGGGATGTCGATTCGATCGACTGGAACATCCTGATCCTGATGTGGGGCGGTTTATCACTTGGACACGCGATGAACGTGACCGGTGTGCTCGACTACGTCATGCAACTGCCGATCGTCAATCTGCAGGGGTTTCCCCTCGCGGCCATCATCGTTGTGTTGGCGGTGGCGATGTCAACTTTTATGAGTAACACGGCCGCGGTAACCCTGATCGTCCCGATGGCAATGGCGCTGTCGGTCTCGCAGGCGGGTGAGTTGGCGATCCTGGCCGCCCTGGCCTGTTCGTTTGCGATGGCCATGCCGGTGTCCACACCGCCCAACGCCATGGCCTTCGCCACAGGAAAGGTGCCGGTGACCGCGATGTTCCGTGCCGGCATAGTGGTTTCGGTGATCTGCGTCGTGGTGCTGCTGATGGGCTATCAGATCATGCTGCCGCTGTTCTTGAACCTGCACGGCGCCGGTGGCTGACCCGCGATTCACTTGACCCGCCCAAGTCATTCGCCGCCGGCCGCGTCACTTGGCGAGTTTGAGCCGCTTGCGGCGCTTTTGTTGTGTCTCGCACACCTGCACCAGCACCTGGCGGGCGATGTGACAGCATTGCATCACCTCGTCGAGGTCGGCAACGACACTGACGGTGGCATCCGGTGACAGGTCGCCCCCTTTGCACGCCTGGTGGATACCACGCAGCGATCGGCCGCACGATTGCACGCTCTTGATCGCCGCGTCCAGCGCGTCGTCAGCATCAACACTGCCGTCGGCGTTGACGTCGAGGTCGGCCTCGGCGCGGACGGCCTGCCATGCGGTGCCGGCGGTGAAGACCGAAAGAATCGCCTGCTGCGCCCTGGGGTTAGGCAGATGACGAAGCAGCAGACGGATGCTGTTGAAGTCCGGCTCGCTCTTGCCGCTGATCCAGCGGTACACCGTCGAGGGCGCCTTGCCGGTCAGCTCGCCGATCTCGCCGGCACTGGTCAGTTTCTGATCGATGATCTTCTGCAGGGTCTTGCTGAGCATGGTTGGATCTCCGCCGGCGCTGTGAGTGACGCACGGGATCTGTCGCCCTGAAGGATACCGCGTTATGTCAGTCAAATATGCAAGAGTAGCGGGTAAGTTTCTCGTTGCCGGGACAGTTTGGCGTTGGAGGCACATGATGATGCTGTGAGCCGATCAATTGTTGCCCGGCCAGTTGTCGAAGATGAACCTGCCGTCTTTGCTGATCAGTTCGCCATCGACGCTGATCGTGCCACCGGTTCTCAAGTCACAGACCATGTCCCAGTGCAGGCCGGACTCGTTGGTATTGCCGGTTTCGGGGTAGCCGGCGCCGACGGCGGTGTGGAAAGTGCCGCCGATCTTCTCGTCGAAGAGCGTGCTCTTGGTGTATTGGGTGATGTGGTAGTTGGTGCCGATGGCAACCTCGCCGAGGCGGCGGGCGCCTTGGTCCTGGTCGAGCATCTTGAGCAGGAAATCTTCGCCCTTGGAGGCTTTGGCGCTGGTGACGCGGCCTTTCTCAAAGGTCAGCTCAATGTCGTGCACTTCGCGGCCGCCGTGGACCGCCGGGAACGAATACCTGACGACACCGTTGACGCCGCCGTTGTTGGCTTTGAGGTTCGGACCGGTGAACACTTCGCCGTCGGGGAAGTTTTCGTGGCCGCAGCAGTTGATCCACTTCATGCCCTCGACGTTGACGACCAGGTCGGTGCCGTTGACGGTCTGGAAGTGGATTTGCTTCTTGCCGCTCAGGTAATCGACGAGTTTCTGCTGTTGTGCTTCAATCCGGCGCCACTCGGCGACCGGGTCGTCCTTGTCAAGATAGCCGGCCCCAAAGACGAAGTCCTCAAACTGGCGGAGGCTCATCTCGGCGTCCTGCGCGGCGGCGGGGGTGGGGTAGAGCGTGCCGCACCACTTGAGCTCGCCCCTGGCCGCACGCGCCATGAAGGTCTTGAAGATCGGCTTGCGTGCCGCCGAGGCCAGGCTCTGGCGGTGCGGATCGACGCGCGACAGGGCCTTGGTGTTGGTCTCGGCCCACAGGCCGATCGAAACGTCGATCGTTTCGACCTCGTGTCGGGCCAGCGGGCTGACGTACTTCAATTGTTCGTCGTCGGCGTGTTCAAAGAAGAGGTCCTGGAGCGAACCGGGCGCGCACTTGAGGTAGGGGTGTGCCCCCAGGCGCAGGGCGGCTTCGTAGATCGCTTCGAGCAGGGGCAGGGCCACCGGGTCGCCGGTGATCCGCACCAGTTGGCCTCGCTTCACACCCGTAGAATAGGCAACGATGACGCCGGCGAGTTTGTCGAGTCGTGGGTCACGCAATGACAAAGTCCTTCCTGAACACAACAGAGCCGTTTATCGTAGGAAAGACGGTCTGGAGCACAAACACGGGCCCCGCCGGGCGGGCTCTGAATCCTTGCCTTGGCTTACCCGGGCCGATAGGGTTGCGTACAGGCATGACGCCGCTCAAGGACGACGGCATGGCGAAACCGGTGATGCCCCAAAGTCGGTCGGGTCCGGACGCGGAGGCATCCGGGCCGACTGACGCCGCCGCCGCCGGCGTAGACCCGTCATCCACCCACAATAGTCAGCATCAGCCGTTCGGAGCCGAACTCGAACCGGTGCTGCTGTCGGCATGTCACCAACGCCTTTCTGCCGTGAACTGGTTCCGCACCGACTGGCAGCGTGGCGGCGCCCTGACCGGTTATGCCACGTACATCGACGACAGCGGCCAGCCGCAACCGGTGGTCGTTAAGCTGCCGGTGCCACCGGGTGAGCGTCAGTGGCTGGAGCGATTGCAGGCGGCGGACAATGTGGTGCCCAAGCTCTATGCGCACGGCGAAACGCTGGGCGGGTACGACTTGGCGTGGGTCGTGATGGAGCGGATGGCACACGGGCCGCTTGGGTCGGCTTGGGGTGGCAAGGAGTTTGACCTGTTGGTGCAGACGGCCGGGCGGTTCTACGCCGCCGCCCAGGCCTATCCCGTCACCACCACGCCGCCGAAGCGCGACTGGGACCGCATCTTCCATCATGCCCGTGAACAGGTCCACCGTCACAATCTGGCCCAGGAACAGCGGTGGAGCAAAGCACTGAAAAAGGCGCACCGCAAGCTGAAGAAGTGGCTGGCGGTATGGGATCACAGGCCGGTCGATCAGTGGTGTCACGGCGACCTTCATCTGGGCAACGCGATGACGCGCCTCCCGCCGCCGCAGGGGCCGGCTGTGCTGATTGACTTTGCCGTCGTCCACCCGGGCCATTGGGTCGAGGACGCGGTCTATTTCGAGCACCTGTACTGGTCCCGGCCGGATCGGCTGGGCGGCCGAAAATTCTGCAAGGCAATCGCCCATGAGCGAAAACAGCACGGGGTGAAGGTCGATCCGGATTGGTCGAGGCTCGCTTCGGTCATGCGGGCCCTGTTCGCGATGAGCACGCCCGTCATGCTCGAACAGGTTGGCGACCCGCGCCATGTCCACGCCGCGCTCGAGGTGCTCGAACGCGAAGTCGAGTAAACTAAAGAGCCACCGATTCACACAGATGGACACGGTTCGGAAATGACCATACGCAAGGCAGGAAAACAGGAAGAGTAGTTCATACAAGCATTGATTCCTGCCTTCCTGGTCTCCTTATTGATTCGTATCTGTGTTGATCTGTGTGCATCTGTGGCTTTTTCCTGTTGGATTGTTCCATTGTGACCAACGCGTATGGCAGATGCAGTCAGTGAACCTGTGACACCCGCACCGTGGATGGGCAAAGTGCTGGCAAGAATAACGCTGGCGCTTGGACGGGTCAGTCCCTTGCGTCTGGCGTCCGGGCCGCTCAACCGCCGGCTGCGGCGCGACGGCGGCCGACCCTTCACCGCCACCGCACACGACGGCATATCGCTCGATGCCATCTTTTTACCCGCCACCAATAAACAACCCGGCCGACTGCCCATCATCGCTTCCCATGGCCTCATCGAAATCAAGGAGTTCCATGAGCACGGGGCCACCTTGTTTCGCCAACACGGCCACGATGTGATCCTCTACGACCTGCGCTCCCACGGCCGATCCGGCGGCCGCTTTACCACCTTCGGCGCATGGGAGAAACGCGACCACAGCGCGGTGATCGACGCCGCGACGCAACACGGCATGATCGACGGCCGGGTTATTTCGATGGGCTACAGCACCAGCGCTGCCATTGTCATCCAGAATGCACCATTGGACGACCGAGTCGCCGCCGTCGTTGCCATCGCGCCCTATGCCGATCTGACCAGTGCCATCAAGTCGTTTCGCCGCGTGTTGTACGGATACTGGTACAACGAAGCGAAACTGTTGCAGGGTTTCGCCGCCGTGGCTCAGGAAAGAGGATTCAGCATGGATGAAGCACGAACGGACGAGGCGATGAAGCAGGTCACCGTGCCGGTGTTATTGATGGTCGGCACCGCCGACCGCAACCTGCCGCCACATCTTCACGCCGAACGCCTCGCCCCGCTAATGCAGCATAAAAAGAGTGAGTTCGTACGCATCCCCGGTGCCGGCCACGTCACCATCTATTGGCGCACCAGGCCGAAACTGGATGAAGCCCTCCTGCGCTTCTGCGCAGCCATGACATGAAAGCCTGAAAACGGCAGCCTGACATCCAAACTGTCAAGCACGGCCTGGCCTACGGAGTGGATGCCGCGGATCACATCCGCGGCTTTACATATTCGATTGACACACCATTGCAAGGCCGCCGATGTCCAGCGGCGACGGCTTTGGCTCCCCGCCGACCGATGGCAAAGAAATCGAGGTCGTCATCTCCGGCTTTGAGTATCAACCTGCAAAAATAGACAGAAAAGGCCCAAACGGTACCTGACCCTGCCGCGGGGCACCTTGACTTGTGCATATGTGATTGTATAATCATATTAGTACCTTTACTGGGAGTCGCAAGTGATGAATGATCTGCGCCGGAAGGGCTATGAGATGGAAGCCGAGATACTGCAATCACTTGCGCATCCGATCCGGCTCGCGATCGCCGACTTGCTCCGTCGTGGCGAACGATGCGTCCAGGATATCGCTGAAACAGTCGGGGCGGAACGCTCGAACGTCTCGCGTCACCTCGCCCTGATGCTCAAGACGGGCGTGGTCAAGACCCGGAAGCAGGGCCAAATGGTGATGTACTCACTCCGTTGCGCCTGCTTGCTCGATGCGCTGGCGTGTGCGTCGGAAGCAGCGCGGCAGCGCACGCAAGAAGATATGGCCGCGTTGGGGGCGTGAACCAGCGACGCAATGAACCATGAACCAAGAGAGGAGCCCAGTCATGAACGGCGCTTACCCCGTTTGCTTCGGCACCCTTTTGCCTGATCTTCTGAGGTTGCGACTGAACAAGACTGCCAAAGGCCGAGCGGTCAGCGTACACGCCACCAGCCGTGGGGTTGGTGTTCAGGAGCGCGACGTACGCGTGGACCAGACACAGTGGGCCCAGTGCACCCGTTGCCCTCACTACCGATCATGCTATGACCTGTCGTTGGCGAAGCTGGAGCTTGCCAGAGCTTTAGGTGCCGGCCTGTAGACGCCACTCGCTAAGGCGAATGGTTACGACAACCTGCGTAAAGAAGTTAGATTCGATCGTGTCAAAGCCAGTCTTGTTTTGTTGTGTCGATCGAAGATCTGATCATGGCCGCAGACCGCAGCCGCAGAAAGCTTTCGAGGATTGACCGCTACCTGACGCTATGGATTTTTATGGCCATGGCGGCGGGGGTGGCTATGGGATATTTCGTTCCCGGTATTCAACAACTCATCGACCGATCCTCTGTCGGCACAACCAACATTCCCATCGCCATCGGTCTGATCCTGATGATGTTTCCACCGCTGGCCAAGGTGCGGTACGAGGAGCTCGCAGAAGTCTTCCACAACTGGAAGGTGCTGGGGTTGTCGCTGGTGCAAAACTGGGTTATAGGCCCGTTGGTAATGTTCGCCCTGGCGATTCTGTTCCTGCACAGCTACCCCGAGTACATGGTCGGTCTCATTATGATCGGCTTGGCCCGCTGCATTGCGATGGTGATCGTCTGGAACGAATTGGCGAAAGGCGACACCGAGTACTGCGCCGGGTTGGTCGCGTTCAACAGCGTTTTCCAAATCGTCTTCTACAGTATCTATGCCTGGGTCTTCATCACCGTCCTGCCGCCGCTGTTTGGGCTGGAGGGCAGCGTCGTTGAAGTCGGCATTGTCCAGATCGCCCAGAGCGTAGGCATCTACCTTGGCATTCCGTTCTTCGGCGGCATGCTGACGCGTTTCGTGTTGATCAAGGCCAAGGGCCGCGGGTGGTACGAGCAGCAGTTCATCCCAAGAATCTCACCCATTACACTAATCGCGCTGCTGTTCACGATCTTGGTGATGTTCAGCTTCAAAGGCGACCGGATCGTACAGTTGCCATTGGACGTGCTCCGTATCGCGGTGCCACTTCTCATCTACTTCGTCGTGATGTTCCTGGTCAGCTTCTGGATGGGCAGGAAGGTTGGGGCCGACTATTCCAAAACAACGGCGCTCAGCTTCACTGCGGCGAGCAATAACTTCGAACTGGCCATCGCAGTGACCGTCACGGTGTTCGGTATTGACTCGGGCGCAGCCTTCGTAGCAGTGATTGGCCCACTGGTTGAGGTGCCCGTTTTGATTGGCTTGGTTAGCGTCGCTCTCTGGTTTCAGCGAAAGTACTTCGGCGGCGAGGTGCAGGCAACCGACCGGGCGACATCGTCCGTGGGTTGCCAACGTCGGTAAGCCGATAGCCCCTTGTGGTTCAGGTTAACGAACAATGCCTTCCGCCCCGGCAGCCTTCGAGCACCAACGGTGTCGGTACCGTTTTGAGGAAGATGGCCCGGCGGTGACAGTTTAGGTGATCGGCCTTCCGGTGGGAAGGAGATCGAGGTTGTCTGCGGGTTTGAGTCTATATCCGGCGGCTGATCCGCCGCGGCGGACCGGGGCCTCGGACGCATTGCGTCCGGGCTATTTCTGCTTGACGTCTGATCGGCACACAGGTTATCACGGTCCTCGTCTGATCTGTGTTGATCTGTGTGAATCTGTGGTTAACTCCCCTTTCGGCGCGCACAAATTGGTACGCGCAGCGGAAGAAAATCGCACCCGGCCGATTATTTTTTGCGCCCGGTGTATGCGGCAGTTGCGCTCCCGGCACACAGGTGGCGGCGCGCACAAACGTTGCGCTGCGGCCTAGGGTAGAGGGCGCGAATGGTGACGCGAGTTGTTTGGCGTGGCCGGATGCGTCC